>JAYSZT010000056.1:0-2350 GCA_043737915.1 Acidobacteriota bacterium | reverse complement strand
TTGGACGTGATGACGCTCGACCATGCTCCTTGAAAGGCATGAAAGCGGTTCTTTAGGTTTTGCTGATACGATGCCGAGCCAAGTGCTCGATCGAGTTTGCTCGAGTCGGTTGCCTTAACGTCTTCGAATGAATATCGAAAATTGAACCTGTTATCATCATCCGCCAGATAATCGATCCGCGAATTAAAGAGCGCATCGTCGAGCGGCGCAAGGGCGAAACCGCGTGTGATGCGGCGGTTCGGCACATCGCGAATGCCAATTAGAGCCGCTCCGTCTTGATTACGATATTCAAATGCCCCAAAAACGAAAAGCTTGTCTTTGATTAGCGGAGCACCGAGCGTGAACGAGTATTGCTGACGATCAAACGGCGGTGTTGGATTATTTCGGTCAAACGTCGCGGGAAGTCCCTGCAATTTTCGGTCACGCTCAAAGAACGAGGCTGACCCGCGGACAGCGTTCGTTCCGCTTTTCGTTACAACATTAATTGCCGACGATGCCGAACGTCCGTACTCCGCCGAAAAACGATTGGTTGCGATCTGAAACTCCTGAACCGCATCCTGCGAGATGTTTATAAGTGATCCGCCAACAACATCGTCGTTATTGTCGGTTCCGTCGATCATCACATTGCCCCCGCGGCCGAGCTGCCCGGCGGAGGAAATAATTACCGTATTTGTCTTTGTCGGATCGAAATTAGGTGCCGGCGAATTGCCGGGTGTAAGAAGAGCGAGTTCGAGGAAGTTCCGGCCGTTGAGCGGAAGGTTTTCAATTTCTTTATCACTAATAACAGTGTCGACTTTCGACGTATGCGTGTCTACAACCGATGGAGTTCCAAGAAATTCGGTAGTTTCGTTAATCATGCCAACCGCCAATTCCGTATTTAGTGTTACCGTTTGGCCGACACCAACGATGACTGAGGTAACCCTCAGTGACTGGAAACCGGCCGCCTTTACCTCCAACTGATACTCCCCAACTGCCAAACTCGATATTACGTAGACACCCACTCCGTTTGTCGTGCCCGCACGAGATAGATTTGTGGATTTACTGGTTGCCGTAATGCCTGCGCCGGGAACTACGGCTCCGTTAGCATCGGTTACGACACCGGTCATAGTCGCGTTTGCCTGCTGACCTACACTAATACCTGCGAGCAAACCAAATACAGAAAATACTAAAAATAAACGGACGACTAAAGATTTCATATTAATCAAATTTTCGAATTCGGCAATTTTGTATTGAGTTTCAACGGACTCAATTTCGAAATTGAGTCTTGGAATTTCACGAAGTTTGGACTTAGTTGTACGGCTGTGCAAAGGCTTTATAGTACAAGTTCAGATTCGTTCAACCGAACGCTATGAATCAAACGCAACGCTTGTATTTATCAGCGATATAAGTCGGGCAAAATTCTAATCCAGCCCTGGGACTGAGAAATCTAGTTTTTAAGTCAATCCCACCTAAACATCGGGTCCCGCTCACATTCCCCGACGGATTCTGTCCCCGGTTGTCCCAGGCTTGTCCCAGGCTGTGACGGGACAGAGAAGCCGTTGTAAACATTGGGCTTACCGGCAACTTCCCTGCTTGTACCGGCGCTTTTACAAAATAAATTTTCAAAGATCCCGGCATCTCGTCAGAATTGCGAAACCGCACCGAGAATCTTGACATTTGTTGCGTGGATTGTCAATTGTTTTATGGATAGGATGGATCGCACCGCGAATGCATACAATACCGCAACCGAATGGTCTGAAAGGTAATGAGCCAGTTGCTTTTTATTTGCCTAACTATCTCATTAGGTCATCTTCCTTCGCGTCCTCTGCCAACCAAAAGAACCCAGTCGCTATCGTTACCCGGTTCTGACATTGTCCGCTGGTCGAAGCTTGACTGACCACTCGTAATTTGTGGTGAAGATTTAAATCGGATCATGGACCGAAGTAATTAGTTTAGCTGTGATAGGTTGCTAGTCTTTCCGGTCATGCTTAACGTGATCGAAAGCCTGTTTCAATGCTTGTAAGATGTCAGCACTGTTAGGCTCAGATTTTCGGTTGAATAGTATCTCAATCGCAAAATCTTTATCCGCCGATTCGTATCGATATGTTTTCGCCGCCAGCTCGACTGTTTGGCTCGGTTTCTGCACCGCATGGCTATTTTTCTCTGTTTTAGTTGAGATGCGAGATTTCGAAGCCGACCGGCCTGCACCGACCCGTTCGAGATACTCAAACATGGCGCCTTCGTCGAACTGCCTTGCAATTTCCAGCAATGTCGATTTTGAAGCTATTTTCGCCTGCTTGCATTTAACACGAATCTCGGCCGGCAGGCCCGCAATCGACATCAGTTCCGTAACGGTCGATCTGCTTTTACT
>JAYSZT010000055.1:0-12362 GCA_043737915.1 Acidobacteriota bacterium | reverse complement strand
CTATCGCCGGGCCGACGGCTTCCGGGAAAACGCATCTTGGCGTAGAACTCGCACTGCGGGTCGGCGGGGAAGTGATCAATTGTGATTCGGTGCAGATCTATTCGGGTATCGAGATCGCGACCGCGAAACCGACGGAGGCTGAAAAACGGGGTGTGCCGCATCATCTGATCGGCTACGTCGATCCGAACGTGAGCTACAGTGCGGCGGACTGGGCAGCGGACGCGGGTGAAAAGATCGTAGAGATCGAGTCGCGCGCCCACGTGCCGATACTGGTCGGCGGTACCGGATTTTACCTTCGGACGCTCCGCCAGCCATTATTCGTCGGCCCAAAAACGGACGAACAACTACGGTCGCGGTTACGGGAACTGAACGATAAAAAAGGTGCGGAGCATGTTCACAAAATGCTTTCGCGGCTCGATGCTCAGGCAGCGGAAAAAATAAAGCCGCGTGACTACGTTCGCAGCCTTCGTGCCCTAGAGGTTTTCTTTCAAACGGGAAAGCAGATTTCGGCCGTTCAACCGAGCCGGCCCGAGCCGCCGGAATTTGCGTCACGGATAAAGCTTTTCGTCATCGACCCGCCGAGAGATGTTCTTTACGAGGGAATAAATGAGCGCACGGAACGGCATTTCGAGAATGGCCTCGTGGACGAAGTGAAACTATTACTCGCCGCTCACGTTAAAGACAACACGAATGCACTCGGGGCTCATGCCTATCGTCGGGTTTGCGAATATCTCCGTGGTGAACGCTCGCTGGAATCGGCGATCGAGATGTCGAAACAAGACGTTCGCAATTACGCCAAACGCCAATTAACATGGTTTCGCCGCGAGACGGACGCGATTTGGCTCGCCGGATTCGGCGATGACGATGCAGTGATCGAGGCGCTATGGCGAGCGACGGAATTATAGCGAAAATCTAGCTTAGCTTCGCTTATTCTTTCCCTCAATTGCGTCCTTTGCGGCTTTACGTGAATGTATTCTGCCTAGAAAAAGGCCATTAACGAGACCCGTAGAAAAATATATATTTCGGTGCCCGGAAATTTGTTATACTCGGGGCTAGCATCACCTGTCTCTCGCAAGAATTGAAGGATATGATATGGAAAAACAAGTTGCTCAAAATATTCAGGACGCATTTCTAAATTCTGCGCGGAGAGAGCGGTTATCAGTGACGATCCATCTATTACAGGGATCCACTTTGTCAGGCAGGATCAAAAGCTTTGATAAATTTTCCGTGCTTCTCGACGTTGGCGGCCCTGATGTCCTGATATTCAAACACGGCATTTCATCGATCTCGCAGGAAAGGCGTCCGCCACAAGTTCACGCATCTTGAAGGGAAAATTCATAACGTTTGAAGGCATCGACGGCAGCGGCAAATCGACACAATTGCGAATGCTCGCCGCCGCCTTGCGCTCTCGGGGCATCGATGTGATCACCTCGTGCGAACCCGGAGGCACGCCGCTCGGTCGTTCTCTTAGAGCCGCGTTTCTGGAAACCGAAGAGACTGTCGCCCCGATGGCTGAGCTGCTCGCCTTCGCCGCCGACCGTGCCCAGCACGTTGAATTTTTGATCAAACCCGCGATCGCGGCTGGAAAAATCGTTATCTCAGATCGCTACGCCGATGCGACGGCAGCCTATCAGGGAGCCGGTCGCGGCTTTCCCGCCGACAAGGTTGCTCAGGTCATCGAACTCGCAACCGGCGGCCTCAAACCTGATCTGACGCTGTTTTTCGACATTCCCGTAGCGACCGCTATCCAGCGAATGAGCATCCGCGAGGACGCTGAAGCAAAGCCAAACCGAATGGACGCCGAAACAGCCGAATTCTATTCCCGCGTTAGAAATGCCTATCTCGCCATAGCATCAGCCGAACCGGCCAGGTTTGTGATCATCGACGCGAGCGGCTCGATCGAGGCGATCGGTAACAATGTTTTAGAAGTTGTGTCAGGACTTTTAACATAGAAAGACGTTGAAGGATCATTTTTTTTATGTTCAAAACGCTCATCGGGAACAATCAGGTCAAGGAGATTCTGCGGCGGTTCGTTGCTAATAAACGTGTGCCTAATTCGCTGATGTTCGCTGGTGACGAAGGCGTCGGGAAGCGGCAATTTGCAATTGAGCTCGCTAAGGCATTGATCTGTCTCGACCCGACCGACGGCGAGGCATGCGAGGTTTGTTCGGCGTGCAAGCGTGCTGACACGTTCGCTTTTCCTAAGTCCGATGACAGAGACGCTCACAAGCGTGTGGTCTGGAGTGACCATCCGGATGTCGGAACGATAATTCCATACAATCGCAACATTCTGGTCGATGCGATCCGCTATGTCGAGTCCGAGGCGAATTTTCAGCCCTACGAAGCTGCGTCCAGATTCTTCATCATCGACGACGCCGACAAAATGAACGACTCGGCAGCGAACGCATTGCTCAAAACCCTCGAAGAGCCACCGGCGTCCTCACACATTTTTCTCATAACGTCGCGCCCCGATTCGATGCTCGCGACGATCCGTTCGCGGTGCCAAACACTGCGTTTCGCTCCCGTAGCGACCGACGAGATTGAACGCTATCTGATCGAGGAACGTGCATTCACCCACGACGAAGCCAAACTCCCCGCTCACCTCGCCCGCGGCAGCATCGGCCGTGCGGTGACGATCGATGTGGAAAAATTTCGCACCCGCCGGGACAAGGTTTTTTCGGTGATCCAAAATATCATCAACATTGGCGACATTGCTGCTCTGCTCCGCACCTCGGAGGAGCTCAACGATGCCAAAAATAAGGACAGTTTCGAAGACAATCTCGATATTCTTCAATCCCTGATCCACGATGTCTGGACGATAGGGATCAGCGGCGACAGCACACGCATCGTCAACACCGACCTCGCCGGCGAACTCTCCAACCTCGCCGCGACCAGCAGCCGCCAAAATTTCCCGTCCTGGCTGGACCAGATCGAAACCATGCGCCAAAACTTCGCCGTCAACATCAACCGCAAGGTCGCCACCGACGCGTTATTTGTTTCGATGGCTGGAGTTTAAATATTCTTCGAAGGGAACTACAATTCAAATAATGCAAGCTAAGTCTGAATTAATTTCACCGGATATTTCGCCAATTAATCGCCTGCTTGCGGCGTCCGGAGTTGCCGCCCTGATCGGCGGGTCGGCTTGGGTGGCTTATTTTGACCCGACGAAGACTCATGTGTTTCCGGTCTGTCCGCTATTTGCGGTCACGGGTTTTGCGTGTCCGGGGTGTGGATTGACGCGGGCGTTTCATGCACTATTCAACGGCGATGTGGTGACGGCTCTGGATTTTAATATACTGACGCCGGTGTGGGCCGTGATCTTCGCTTATCTAGCGGTCTCATTCACGCTGACCGCGGTCCGCGGAAAGGGTTTGCCGATGTGGCCCACAAATCCCAAATTCCTAGGCATAGCCGCCGCCGTCCTACTAACATTCGGCGTACTGAGAAATATCCCGGTTTATCCTTTCACGATCCTTTTTCCTTAAGATAAGAAAGGAAAATTTAGCCACGAATAACACGAACTACACGAATGAAGAAAAATCTTATTTGTGTCGTTCGTGCTATTCGTGGCAAAAATTCTTAGGTAATTTGAACGAAAGGATTTGCTTCGGCGATGGATTTGGCGGCGGAGCCTTCTTTGCGGAGGATCTCGACTTCTTTTACGAATTCTTCGACGATGTCTGCGCCGGCGACCTTTCGCATCGGAACGCCGTCTTTGAAGATCATACCTACTTGCCGTCCGAAGGTGATGCCGAGCTGCGAATCGTGAGCCTCGCCCGGGCCGTTGACCGCACAGCCCATGATCGAGAGGTGCAAAGGCTCCTCGACGTGCGCGAGACGGCGTTCGACCTCGGTGACGATCTCAACGAAATTATCAATATCGAGCCGTCCGCAAGTCGGGCACGCGACGACAGTGACACCACGTTTTCTGAGTTCTAGCGATTTCAATATTTCCCAGGCGACGCGAACTTCTTCGTGCGGTTCGGCGGCAAGACTGACGCGGATGGTATCGCCGATGCCTTCGTGAAGCAGAATTCCCAGTCCGATCGCCGATTTGATCGTTCCGCCAAACGGCGTTCCGGCCTCGGTCACGCCGAGATGCAACGGATAATCGACCTTCGCCGCCATCAGCCGATACGCCTCGACCATTCGGTTAACATCTGAGGCCTTGAGCGAGATTATGGTGTTCGAAAAACCAAGGTCTTCGAGAATGCGAACGTGCCGCATTCCGCTTTCGACCATCGCTTCGGGCGTCGCCGTCCCGTATTTCTTGAGCAGATCTTTCTCCAGCGAACCGCCGTTTACGCCGATACGGATCGGCACTTTCTGTGCCTCAGCCGCCCGCACGACCTCGCGAACGCGTTCGATCGGACCGATATTGCCGGGATTAAGCCGAAGTTTATCGACGCCCGCATCGAGTGCCTTGAGAGCGAGTTTGTAGTGAAAATGAATATCAGCCACGATCGGCACATCGGTCCGCTTTCGGATCTCGTGCAACGCCGCCGCCGCCTCATCATCTGGAACCGCAATGCGAACGATCTCGCAACCGGCGGTCACCATTTCCTCGATCTGACGAATTGTCCCGTCGACATCGGTCGTATCCGTTTTTGTCATCGACTGAACAACCACCGGTGCACCACCACCGATCTGTATGTCGCGAACCATGACAGGTCTTGTAACTCTGGCCATATATTAAAGTACCGCGCCTGAATCTATCTGCTTTCGCCTCAGCCAATCCTCATGCCGAGCTTTGAACTCCGCCATTTCGCGGTCAAACTCTTCGAATTCCGCTCCCCGCTCTTTCCTCTTCTCGTATCGGTCTCGTTCTTTCTCCGTTAAAAACTTAACACCTTTGATCTCCGAATTCTTCAGCGATTCGATCCATCCGTGACGCTGTTTCGAAACATTCACGGCCATTCCTATCAAATTTGAAATTTCAGATCTGAGATTTGAAAAGCGTTCGAGGCCAGATCTCAAATATGAGATCTCAGTCTAATGTTTGAAAAAAAATCTACTTACTAATCAACCTCGACACATCAAAGAAAATTACCGTGACCATCAGCAGCAGGACGATCGCGAGGCCGGTAAGTTGAATGCGTTCGCGGGCAACCATTGATAGCGTTTTGCCGAACCAAGACAGAACCTTTTCGATGCCGAGCACCATGATCTGCCCGCCATCGAGCATCGGTATCGGCAGCAAATTCATGACGCCGAGACTCAAGCTGATGGCCATCAAGACAGAAACAAGTCCGATGAAACCGCTTGCGAAGACGGTTGTAATAATCACCTGGCCAATGCCGATCGGACCGGAAACAGTATCCCTCGCCGAACGCTCCCCGGTGCCGACCTGACCCAGAGCCTTGCCTGTCAGACGCAGAATCCGCAGATTCTGATCAACTGCCCAACCTGCGGCACCGACGATGCCGATAGGTTCGCGGTTCGAGAGTAAGTTCTGGTCAAAGCCGATGCCGATACGCCAGTCGTTATTTTTTTGGACAGCATTGGTCGAGATCTCGAGCCTTTCGCCGTTACGCGTCACGGACAGTTTGATCGGTTGGTCCTTCGCCTCGCCGACAAAGATCTTCATTTCCTGCGTGTTGCGGATCGGTTTGCCGTTGACCGACGTTACCCAGTCGCCCTTCTGCAGACCAGACGTCGCGGCGGGCATATCGGCCTCGATCATTCCGACGACCACCGGTTCGGTCCCGGCATCCGGAACCATATCCAAAAATCCGCCCGACTGGCCTTTTTCAGTTACTTTGGTCGGTACGATCTTTAACGGAGTTCGCTGGCCGCCACGTTCAACAACGATCGCCACTTCCTTTTCAGGAATGAGCAGGGCGTCATCCGAAATGCGGTCCCACGAAGGATTTTCCAAGCCGTCGAAACCAACAATCCGGTCGCCAGCCTTGATCCCTGCTCTTTCAGCGGCACCGTCAGCCTTAACAAAGCCGACGATCGGGGCCGGATTTGTCGGAACGCCGTACATTAGAGCCATTGTGAACGGGATCGCAAGAGCGAGCACGATATTCATGAACGGCCCGCCGATCATCACAAGAAATTTCTGCCAACGCGGACGCAATTCGTACAGTTCTGAGTCGGGCACAACCTCAGTCGAACCATCTTTCGCCTCAAGCGGACCGGCACCTTCGTCGCCATAAAGCTTCACGTAGGCGCCGAGCGGTATCGCGGATATGCGATAGTCCGTGTGGCCGATCTTTACACCGAAAACTCTCGGCCCGAGCCCAAAAAATGAATAAGCCTCGACCCGCATTCCGAATATCTTAGCCACAATAAAATGGCCGAATTCGTGAATGTTGATCGCGATCCCAAGTACAAAAAGTATGGCTAAAATTGCTATTACAAAATCTGGCATCAAAATATTCCTATAAAAAACTCTTAAGCTTAGATTACCCTGACAAACAACGAGGTTGCAATCAATGTCTCCGCAACAGGACTCAAATCATAGATGATTTTGCCGAAGCTGACTTGCTTTGAATCATTATAGCGCGCCGACGGGCCCATTTGTCAGTTTCGAGGACGGTCTCGATCGCGTCGACCGGCCGCACTTCGTGATCGTTCATGACGGAGCGGTTGATCTTGGCGATGTCGTTTAATTTAATTTTGCCGTCGAGAAATGCCTGAACCGACACTTCGTTCGCAGCGTTGAGGGCGGCGGGCATTGTGCCGCCGGTTCGCAGGGCGTCGTAGGCGAGCTGCAAACAAGGGAACCGCTCGAGATCAGGCTCTTCGAAATCCAAACGGCTAAGTGCGGCGAGGTCGAGCGGCGCCATACAATTTTCGCGGCGTTCGGGATATGTAATAGCGTATTGGATCGCGTGACACATATCCGTTACGCCAAGCTGGGCAATGATCGAACCATCGACCATCTCGACCATCGAGTGAACAATCGATTGCGGATGCACAACGACCGAGATATTATCTGCCCCAAAGCCGAACAGCCGACACGCCTCGATCACCTCAAGGCCTTTGTTCATCAGCGTTGCCGAGTCGATCGAGATTTTGTCGCCCATCTTCCATTTCGGATGATTGAGAGCTTCTTCGCGAGTCGCGTTCGCAATTCTTTCAGCCGGCCATTCGCGGAAAGGTCCGCCCGACGCCGTCAATATCAATCGCCGCACCTCGCTCGACCTTTCGCCGCGAAGGCATTGATGCAAAGCGTTGTGTTCGCTATCAACTGGTAATATTTGGGCACCGGATTTCGCTGCTGCCGCGGTCATCAGTTCGCCGGCCATCACCAGCGTTTCTTTATTCGCCAAAGCGACTCGTTTCCCGGCCTCGATCGCTCTCAAGGTCGGTACAAAACCGACGGCACCGACCGTCGCCGACATTACGGTCTCTGCCTGTTCGTGCGTAGCCACGGCAAGCAAACCGGCCTCGCCGATCTCGATCCGAGGCACTGCTGCACCCAGCGTACGCAACGTTCTGGTTAATTCTTCCGCACCGTCATCGTCGGAGCAAGACACGAGTTCGGGCTTGAACGCCGCGATCTGTTCGGAAAATTTCTTAATGTTGCGTCCGGCGGCCATCGCGACGACGCGGATGTCGCCCAAATGCTCGACTACCTTCAAAGTGTTGCAGCCGATCGAGCCGGTCGAACCGAGGATTGATATGGCTTTCATACAAAAAGTAAGAACAGTCAGATTAACATATTTCGATCATTCGGGTCATTTGGATGCAAGTCGGCTCAGCGGAGTGGAATCGCTAAATATTGATAACACTGTATTTACATTACTTTACACAAAATGAAGTCAACTCTTCGAGCATTATCGGCGTCGTAACTATGCTGGCCGCGAAATTTCTCGCGGCAGTCAATTGAAGGTTAAAAATTACTCAAGGGGGAAATTATGTTAAAAAAATTACTCGTTTTATCAATGATGGTTGCCTCTATAGCGTTTGTTGCTCCGTCGGTTGAGGCGAAATCGCCGTCGTCGGTCGAAGCCGAACCGCAGATTCGGGTCCAGGTCGGACCGCAACGACGAAATAATCGCCGCGTTTACCGTCGCGTTCAGTTTAGGACGTACACGCGGATCGTCGGTTATGGCCGTAACCGCTTTCGCGAGACGGTCAGGGTCGCATACCTTCCGAACGGAAGAACGCGAACTCAGGTTATCAGCCGTACAAGAATCGGCCGAAACTACTAAAATAACATCAGCAACAAGAAAGAGCGGGCCTAATGAGGTTCGCTCTTTTCTTTTTCCGATGACGAAAACTCGATCGGAACTTCCATTCTGGCGGTTCTTGTTTCCCCTGCCTTTTGCTTATCAGCCAGGAATTGGTTGAACTGAGCCGACGTCGATCGTCGGCACCTCACGCATCCTTAGGATAAGTACTTTCGGTTTGGTCGCGACCACGCGGATCGACTCCTTAAATTGTGTAACCGCACCAAAGAATAGCGAGCCGTAATTTTGAACACCTCGACCCCCGCAGGGATCGCGATCTCGCTCATATCACGGCCTTTGAAGTCCTCATCGTCTTTTAGGTTTTCGGTGAGGACATCAACGTGGCTTTCGGTCGACAGCTTTCAGCAATTAGCCATTAGCCATCAGACTTTCCCTACTGACAGCTAATAGCTCACCGCTGATGGCTATTCTCACCTTCTTTAATATACTTCGCCACCGAATCTCTCTCGACTACCCGTTGCTCCGCTGAGGTTAAATTTTTCACCGTAACTTTACCTTCGGCGATCTCGGTCTCTCCCAGAACGCAAACAAACGGAACTTTGATCGAGTCGGCGTATTTGAATTGCTTGCCGAGTTTGTCCGCTTCGGGATAGAGCGTCACACGCAGCCCTTGTTTGCGAAGTTCGCCAGCCAGTTTCAACGAATCCGCCACCGTATCGTCGTTCCAGATCGTCACCATCACATCCGCAGGCGTCGATTCCGCGATCTCTGGCGGGAACATTCCGCGTTCCTCCATCACAACCAAGATCCGCTCAAGCCCCAACGAAAATCCGCACGCCGGGATCTGTTCTTTGCCAAACATCCCGATCAACCCATCATAACGCCCGCCGCCACCTATACTTCCCTTGAAATCACCATCCGTCAACACGATCTCCATGATCGTTCCGGTGTAATACGAAAGGCCGCGGGCGAGCGTTGGATCTCTTTTTACTGGAAGTTCTCTGCAAAAACCGAATACCTTGTCTAGGTCGTCGTTCGATGTGTTACCGTTTACCGCTGTCAGGAAATTATCTGCCGAGGCTTCTGAAATACCGCGCTCGACGAGTTCTTTTTTTACTTCTTCCGCTCCGATCTTGTCCAGCTTATCTAGAGCGACCAAAGCGTCAGACTCATTCTCGATTCCGGCGTCTTCGACCATCTGGCTCAAGAGGCGACGATGATTAATGCGAACTTCAAAATCTGTAAATCCGAGTTTCGAAAGAATATTACTTGCTGCGGAAATTATTTCAGATTCAACGACCAACGATTCCGAACCAATACAATCCACATCACACTGATAAAACTCTCGAAAACGTCCCCGTGCGGGACGATCTGCCCGCCAGACAGGTTGGATTTGATACCGTTTGAAGAACTTGGGCAGCTCGTTTTTGTTATTCGCGACGACTCGGGCGAGCGGAACGGTTAGGTCGTAACGTAGGGCGATGTCGGAGAGGTCGCTTTCTTTGGTGGCATGTTCGACGTCGAGTTTTTCGCCACGTTTTAATATTTTGAAAACGAGCTGATTGCCTTCGTCGCCGTATTTGCCCATGAGGGTTTCGAGGTTTTCGACGGAAGGGGTTTCGAGGGGTTCGAACCCGTAGGATTCGTAGACTTCTTTGATAATGCCGATCACGTAGTTGCGCTTTCTAACGTCAACCGGCAGAAAGTCGCGCATGCCGCGTGCAGGATTTGTGCTTGCCATATTTGTTCAATTGCCGCCGTTATTTGGCGGCCGCACCGCTATATTCCATTAGTTCGAACACTGTTTCGAGTTCGAACGCGAACAGGAAAACGCCGTCGTCTTCGCCAAACCGTCCTCCGCTGCCGAGCACGTCGAGTCCGGACGTCCGGGCCTCGATCACGATCCCGGGCGAATACGGAGGTTCGCACGAAAGTGCGGGATCGATCAGCACCGGCGTCCTGCCCGTCAAGCGAAGTATCTGCCCAAGTTTCGTCAGAGTTTCGCTACTGACGATATTAAGCAAATTCGTTACGACGGTTCGGTTGATGTCTTCTTCTTGGTTGAGGATCTCATCGGTCGTCAGGAAAAGTTCGAGCAAAATTCCCGAGGCTTTTTCCGAAACTCCGGCGTCTTGCAGTTCGTTGACGAACCCGTCAAGGTCAAATTTGCTGAAGCTCCGAATAGCTCCGAATGTCTTCTGGTGAAGTTCCGCAGGTACCCCGACCGTTTCCAGAATGCCGTCCAAAACGCCGTGATGGCTGAGATAGATTGCGAAATTCTTAACGCCGAGCCGTTCGAGTGTCTTGTTCACGGCGAGTATCGCGTCGGCCTCGACCGAACTCGCGTCCTCATCGATCTTCTTATTGAATGCCGCTCCGAATCCCTCAACGGACTCAAAGCCATAAGTCTCACACACCGATTTGATAATGCCCGCCGCATACTCGTGTCGCGGCTCCAGATTTGTCATAGAAACAGTCTACCGCACTGAGCAAAGGAAAAGAATTTTAACCGCAGATGGAAGGGATGAGTGCAGATAAAGTCCAAAACCATTTAGACGAATTATTTTCCGTATTTATCTGTGTTTATCTGCGCCGTCTGCGGTGAGAATTCTTATTTTCCTCTCCGTCCGCGTTCTACGTGACTTAAATATATGCGTTCTTGAGTTCGACGTAGTTTCGCCATGACTGGTCGAGGTGTGCGAGTTCGTCCGGCGTCAGTTCACGTTTTACTTTGGCGGGCGAGCCGATTACGAGGGAATTCGGCGGTATCTGCGTGCCCGGCGTAACGAGGGCTCCGGCTGCGACAAGCGAATTCTTTCCGATCCGTGCTCCGTCCATCACGATCGCTCCCATGCCGATCAGACATCCACTCTCGACGTAGCAAGCATGCAGCGTCACACGATGCCCGACCGTCACATTCTCCTCAACGATCGTCGGCAAACCCTGCGAACTAACATGGATTATCGTCCCGTCCTGCACATTCGTTCGGTCACCAATCCGGATAAAATTCACATCTCCCCGCAACACCGACCCAAACCAAACACTCGCGTCCACACCGATCTCCACATCACCGATCACAATCGCATCATCGGCGATAAACGCAGTTTCGTGGATCGTCGGCTCGATCTCGTTGAATGATTTTATAAGTGCCATTTCTTTTTCCAGTCTTTCTCTGCCGTTACGTAAGTAGCTGCTTTGAATGAAACCTATTTTCCCCCGCAAAGGCGCAAAGAACGCAAGGCTAAAAACAAAACTTACCGTCCCAGCTTTCGCCGTACCATTCCGAACGCTTGTTCGAGTTCCGTTACCCGCAAGAGCTTCGCGACGACGATAAAAATGATTCCGCCGAGACAGATCGGAACGAAGGCTTCGATCGATCTTATTCCGAATGATTTCACCACAAAATAATTCGTCAAATAGAAATAACTCGCGTAGCATACGACGGACATCACGGCCGACGCGACGGCTATTTTGAGGAACGACGAAACTATCGTGCGGCCATTCAGACGCTTTATTTTCCGCCGCATGAACCACGCCAACAGAAAGAAATTGAACAACGCAACGCATGACGTCGCGAGAGCTACGCCTACGTGGCCGAGTCCGCTCGGGTGTGCGTCAGAGACGCCGAAGCCGGACATGAAATTCATTAGAAAATAGCTTGCGACTGCATTGATAGCAATCGAGATAATCGCGATGACCATCGGAGTTTTGGCGTCGTTCATCGCGTAAAACGCTGGTGATAAAACTTTGATCGCCGAGTAACCGGTCAGCCCGATCGCGTATCCGGCGAGTGCCCATGCCGTGGGTAATACGTCAGACTCCTTAAACGCCCCGCCGTGGGAGTAAAGCAAACGAATGATCGGTTCGCCGAGCACGACCAAGCCACACGCAGACGGAAGCGTCATTAGAAAAACCAAGTTCATCGACGAAGAAAGCGTGTCCCGAAAATCCTTTGTCTTGCCCTGACTCGCCATTCTTGACAGAACGGGAATCGAGGCTGTGCCTATCGCCACGCCAAAGATTCCGATTGGGAATTGCATCAATCGAAACCCATATCCGAGCCATGAGATTCCACCGCTGATTCCCGCTACAAAGAATGTATTGACCAAGACATTCACCTGAACTGCCGAAGTGCCAAGGATCGCAGGACCCATGAGGCGCATTACTTTCTTGATGCCCGGATCAACAAAACTCAGAATTGGTGAAAATCTAAATCCA
>JAYSZT010000054.1:0-5691 GCA_043737915.1 Acidobacteriota bacterium | reverse complement strand
ATCGTTTCCGAGGTTAAAGTAAGGAGGCAGTAAAGAATGACCTATACGATCATTTTAGGATTTGGAATATTAGCTATGATCTCGGCGATGGCGTTCACCGGCTTTTATTTGATCGAACGTTGGGTGCTAAAAGATGGTGGACGCTTGAGCGAGGCGGCGATCAGCAAATACTCCGCCGTGACAAACGGCATCAATTGTATTGTTGCGATACTCGCCGCTTTCCCCATCTACTGCGGTACTATTCTTCCGGTCATGATGCTCTTTGCCCCGAGCAATACCAACATCAAACAAGCGATGTACGCCATTGCGCCTTTTGCCACGGTTCTATGCTTTACGCTCCTGTTCGCTCTCATCCGCAAGCTGACAAACAAACTACTCGCCCCATCGCCCGGCCTCGGGTGGAAAGGCATTCTAGGTTCCGCCGTCATAACGACCATTATTTCCTTCGTGATCTATTTCATCACGACAATGGTCGCCGCAATGATCGGAATGATGTATTTCGCACCCGGACCCCAGTAATCGTGTATATGGCGCTTTTAACGATCATCCGCACCCTGACGACGAAGCTCCGCGTACCTCCGCCGGGCCTCAAATGGACAAGCATCGGCGGATTTACCGCCGCCACGGCCTTTTTGCCGTTCGTTACGGATTTCCTGATGGCAATTGCCGCTGCGACGGTTGGATTGATGATCGCCTCCTGATAGCTGAGCCGCACCAACAGAATGCAATATCGTCGCAAGGTGAAAATATGAAAAAACTATCGATACTTCTTATCCTGCTATTGGTGGGAATTGGGTTTGGCCAGCAGCATGATCGCTGGAACGGGCTTGTAATAGACGAGACGACGCCTGAACAGGCGATCGCTAAATTGGGGAAACCCAAGGCTGACATGAAAGGAGAGTATGCCAATCTCTGGTTTGCGCGTTCGCTGACCAACGACATCAACAAACCGATCTATCGCATACTCGAATTCGGCGAGGTAGGCGTTTCGACCTATATGATGCTCACGTTCTCAGCCGGAAAACTGGTAGCGATCTCTGCCTATCCGAAGGATGCTCCGGCAAGCGGCCTTGTGAACAAACTCGGGACCAGTTGGAGATTGCCGGGTGATGATCTTGCGACCGATTTTGAGAATTGGGACCAACCGCGAAGCTCAGAACCCCGTAAAGCAGTGACCGATAATCTAAAAAGCGTTTGGTCAATGGGTTACGGCTTGATCGCGAAAGCGCCAAAGGTCTTCGCTCTGGTCAGTGTTATCCCCGGAGTCGAGGATATGAACCGGACGAGTATCTCGGAGTCAGGCCCCTTTTGGGGAAACGTCATGGGCCTCGAGATCGTTTCGCGTACCCTCGAACGCAAACCGGGCGAGCCGGAAGCAGGCGACGGCCCGATTCCGGCGGGAACAGAGGCCGTGATGGCACCGGGATCGTCGGTCACGGCTGAGACCGCGACGGGTACGATCACGATCACTGCCGGCAAGGGATTGCTCCGTTCATACACGTGGGACGGTGCGAAGCGTTCCGTCGAAATGAGAGCCCGTGAGGGTAAATGGAAAGGCAGCCTCGGGACCGAAGATCCGAGTTGGAAGGAACACAACGGAATTAGCCGCGGTATGCTGCATGAAAGCAACCTAAGGTTTACGACCGCTGCGGCGGCGATGAAGTGGATAACTGAAAAGGCCAAAGAACTGCCGATCGTCTATCGCAATGATGGGTTACTGATCGGATTTGGCAAAAATCTATCCCGAAAAACGATCAACGTCGAGGTTTGGCAGATCTACATCAACGGCAAGAAACCGACAAAACTCGCCAGCAGCCAGGACTCAAAGATCCGGTAGGCCGGTAGCGCGGTCAAGTCGTTCATTTGGGGCATCGAAACGGCATCGTGCGTCAAGATGAAATGAATGGCCAAAATGTGAAAACGGTCGTTATTTTGTTTCCGACAACGGGCGTGTCATTTGCCTAAGAGCGTGATAAAAACACTATTCGTTGTCGAGCCGAAGCCCGAACCTCCACTGGCGCCGACTGAAATCGTTCCCCATACGAACCGAATCTTATCTCGGAAATAGCGAAAGACCTCGCCATTGTGCGGCGAGGCCTTTGGATTTTTCGTCGAGCCCTGTCTCATTTGCGGGCTACTTAAAACGAGTCGCACTTCTTCCTCCTACTGGGCCGCGTTTTAAGATTTCTTTTTTTCTAAGTCGTCGATGCCACGAGACGGTCTCTGTGACGTCTTGGTCACGAAAGCAACCGCTCGGGATGTCTGGCCCAAAACCTCCAAAAATACATGTCAAATTCCGATAATATATTGGGAGTCGAACTGCTCCCGCCTAATGCGTATATTTCCACAGTGTTTGGTAAAAACTCTCGGTTGGACCTGACTTTTGTATTGTCTCTTTAACTTAAATAACCCAGATCGGAACATAAACGAAGTGGGCGTGGTGGTATGGCAATTGCCGAATGAATTTAGGATGGAAACTAAATCATTCACACCAAACCCGATATCGGGGGAAACGCCGGAATTGGGCTTTCAGGAAGCTATTGATATTAGAGTGGGCGAACATTTGATCGCGGCTTTTCCGGGTAAGTCCGGCGGACCCACTTTGATAGTGACCGGCAGTCTTCATGGAAATGAGCCCGCAGGAGCGGTCGCACTTTCGCAACTTGCGAGCGAGTTCGATAGCTTGCAAGACAAGTTCAATGGTCGTGTCTTTTTTCTCATTGGAAATACGCGAGCTCTCGGCGACAGAGTTCGCTTTATCGACGCAGACCTAAACCGATTGTGGACACCGCACAACCTTTCAAACGTCGGCTCGTCAGAACTCATGGACACCTCGGAAGGCAGGGAACTGACCGAGCTTGATCAGGCACTTGACGGTATTTTGATAACCGCGATGGATGAAGTGTTCGTTCTCGATCTCCACTCTACCTCAGCCAATGGAATGCCATTCGCGACCGTCGGTGACACACTGCGTAACCGAGAGTTCGTTCAAAAGTTCCCGGTCACAATTCTACTCGGCATCGAGGAACAACTAGACGGCACTATGCTCGAATATTTGAATAACGCAGGTGCGGTGACGCTCGGCTTTGAGGGCGGTCAGCATTTGTCCGAAGAAACGGTTGAGAATCACAAGGCAATGGTTCGAATCGCATTGGTGGAGTCGGGAATCATTGCTAACGATGACCTTCCGAATATAGAAAACTCCCGAAAACATATTGCATCCGGGAAAGCAGGCTCAAAAATATTTGAGGTTCGCCACCGCCATGCAATCACCGAATCCGACGATTTTGAAATGAAACCCGGATTTAACAACTTCGATTCCGTTCGCCGAGGCGACGTACTGGGAAAGGACAGGGGAGGTTCGGTTACGGCGGGTGAGGCCGGCGTTATCTTGATGCCGCTCTATCAAAAGCTCGGTGATGATGGGTTTTTCCTCGGTCGTGAGATCTCGCCGTTCTGGCTGTGGCTATCACGATTTCTTCGCCTGAGCGGTATACAGAATTTCATGCATTACTTGCCGGGAGTAAGTTACAGCGAGAAGGATCCCGCAACGTTGACAATCAACACCAGCGTCGCCCGATTCTTCCCGCTTCAGATATTCCATCTGCTCGGATTTCGACGGCGTCGATGGGCCGGTCACAAATTAGTTGTCAGTCGACGAAAACACGATACTAGCGGGCCGTTCAAATGGAAGGGCGAGATCAATGGGCGATAAAAAAGTTACAAGGGAATATGACGACGCACAAATGCGTTCTTTTACCCTCGGCGTGTTGACTGATCTGCAGGCGTTCGAGCGAATGCTCGAGTCCGATATGTTCGAAGAAGGTGTTCGCCGCATCGGTGCCGAGCAGGAAGTGTTTCTGGTTGATTCTGCAATGCGCCCAGCACCGCTCGTCACAGAAATCATTAACGAGGCCCGCGACTCACGTCTTACGACAGAGATCGGTAAATTTAATCTCGAGGCAAACCTTACTCCGCGTGAATTCAAAGGTGATTGTCTTCGACTGATGGAGAACGAACTAAATGAGGTGCTCGACGTGGTTCGCAATGCCGCTAAGAAGTTCGACGCCAGTATCGTTCTGGCAGGGATATTACCGACCATCCAACTTTCTGACCTGACTCACGAAAACCTGACGCCGAACCCGCGCTATCACGAGATCGACCGAGTCGTAACAAAACTGCACGGTGAAAACCGAATAATACAGATCAAGGGTCTCGACGAGCTGCACCTAACGCTTCAGGACACGTTTATTGAATTCTGCAATACAAGCTTTCAAGTCCACCTTCAGACCGGAGCACGGGAATTTGCCAGATACTACAATTGGGCGCAAGCGATCTCCGGACCCGTACTCGCCTCGGCCGTTAATTCGCCGATCCTTTTAAATCATCGTCTGTGGCACGAGACGCGCTTGGCGTTGTTTCAGCATGCGACGGACACTCGCTCAACGGTACATAAAGGACGAAACCAGACGCCAAGGGTCAATTTTGGTGATCGGTGGGTCGACGATTCGGTTATACAGGTCTTGAGAGAAGACGCGGTTCGTTTTCGCATTCTCCTCACACAAGCTGTCGAGGAAAATTCGCTCGAGGTGCTCACAAACGGCGGTATCCCGAAATTGGCCGCATGGCGGCTTCATAATGGAACGATCTGGCGCTGGAATAGGCCATGTTATGGGGTTGTTGGCGGCAAACCCGGGATCAGGATCGAGGCCCGCTATCTGCCATCGGGGCCTTCCGTTGTGGATGAGATGGCAAATGCCGCCTTTTTCCTTGGGCTAATGACGGAACTGCCTGAAGAGTATGGAGATATAACTAAATTCATGTCGTTCGACGACGCAAAGAATAACTTTTTTAATGCCGCACGGTACGGACTGAACGGACAGATCCGCGGGCTTGACGGCAAGACTCGCCGAGTCGGTCGCCTAATTCTCGAAGAACTTCTACCGCGGGCAAGACTTGGTTTGGCTCGAGCAGGTGTCGACGACGACGACTCAGCAAGATTGCTCGATGTTATTGCCGACCGTGTCTCGGCTGAAAAAACTGGTGCGAGCTGGATGATAGATTCTCTTGCGGCAATGGATAAGCGGGCGAAACCAAACGTCAGGATGCGAACTTTGACCGCTGCTATGAAGGGGCATCAGGAGGAAGGGGTTCCGATGCACAAATGGCCGCTCGCTGAGATCTCGGCAAAATCAGACTGGATCGACAATTATAAAACGGTCGAACAGTTCATGGCCGTCGATCTATTCACGGTGCGTGCAGAGGACATTCTCGACCTCGCTGCAAGCCTGATGCATTGGCGGCACGTCCGCCATGTTCCTGTCGAAGACGATTCCGGCCAATTGATCGGCATCGTCTCGCACCGCGATTTGATCGAGCTTCTCGCGTCAGGAAAATTGGTGAACGCCTCACCTATTGTCATTCGGGACGTAATGAGAACAGAGCTCTTGACCATCACACCCGAGACGCCGACGCTCGACGCTCTTGCGATCATGCGCGATCAGAACATCGGCTGTCTTCCGGTTCTCAAAGACGGACGCCTTGTGGGTTTGGTTACCGCCTATGACTTCCTCACCGTATCCGCGAAATTGTTTGAGGAAAGACTTTCAAGCGTGATCTAAAAGCAAACGCTTCATTGTGCGAATTAATTCGCGGCGAGCCGTAAAAAATCGCGTTTCCAGTTGAATACGT
>JAYSZT010000053.1:0-5694 GCA_043737915.1 Acidobacteriota bacterium | reverse complement strand
AAGGACGAAAAAAATGGACGAAACCACGACAGCAGGTATGCAAAGCTTAGAGCAGGTTGGAACGAGGGTAAAAATATGCGGTATCACTAATCTCGAGGATGCGGAACTAGCCGTCGAATTCGGCGCTGATGAGTTGGGTTTCAACTTCTACGAAAAGAGCCCGCGATACATCTCTCCGGTGAAGGCAAGAGAGTTCATCGAGAAATTACCGTCGAATGTCTGCAACATCGGTGTTTTTGTCAACGAATCGATTGATAGCGTGTTAGAAACGGCAAAAATAGCAGGTCTTGACGCAATACAATTGCATGGAGACGAAGATAACAGGTTTATTGAGGAAGTAAATACGATGTCTGGATTGCCGGTCATCAAGGCGATCCAAGTCTCGTCCGATTTTGATCCTGAAAATATTAAGCCGTGCAGTGCGGAGGCAATATTATTGGATAAATATTCCCCTGAACAATATGGAGGCACGGGCGAAACCTTTGACTGGAAAATTGCCAAGCAGATCTCGGAGCAGTTTCGAGTCCTGTATCTGGCAGGCGGATTAACCGCCGAGAATGTTGCCGACGCTGTTCGAATTGTAAAGCCATACGCAGTCGATGTCGCCAGCGGCGTTGAGTCGGCTCCGGGTAAGAAAGACGAGCAGAAGTTATACCGATTTATTACGGCCGCAAAAAAAACATTATGAATTACGAGCCAAACGAACAAGGTTATTGGGGTGAATACGGCGGACGGTTTGTGCCGGAGACGTTGGTTGCTCCGTTGGATGAATTGACGAGCGCTTACTACGGCGTTCGCGATGACGCGGGATTTTATGCCGAACTCAACGATCTGCACAAGAACTTTACGGGCCGTCCATCACCGCTGTATTTTGCGAAGCGACTGACCGAAACCCTCGGCGGTGCAAAGATCTACCTGAAACGTGAAGACCTCAATCACACCGGCGCCCACAAGATAAATAATTGCCTCGGCCAGATATTGCTGGCCCGTCGAATGGGCAAAAAAAGAATTATCGCCGAAACCGGAGCCGGACAACACGGCGTCGCAACCGCGACGGTTTGTGCATTATTCGGCCTCGAATGCGTGGTTTACATGGGCACCGAGGACATGCGGCGGCAGGAATTAAACGTTTTTCGGATGCGTCTGCTCGGTGCCGAGGTTCGCGGGGTTGACTCTGGTTCGTGCACGCTCAAAGACGCAATAAACGAGGCGTTGCGAGATTGGGTGACGAATGTCGACACGACATATTATCTACTCGGTTCGGCACTCGGACCTCATCCGTATCCACTCATGGTTCGTGATTTTCAAAGCGTGATCGGTCGCGAAGCGAGAGAGCAGATCATCGAGCAAGAGGGCCGTTTGCCTGATGTTTTGCTGGCGTGCGTTGGCGGCGGATCGAACTCTATCGGGCTGTTTCATCCGTTTTTGAATGACAATATCCGCATGATCGGCGTCGAGGCGGGCGGCCGCGGAACCGGGATCGGAGAACACGCCGCGAGATTTATGACAGCGGGCAATGTCGGGGTTCTGCAAGGAACGAAAAGTTATCTACTTCAAGATGCCGACGGACAGATCGCAATGACACATTCCGTTTCCGCCGGACTCGATTACGCGTCGATAGGGCCGGAACATGCGTATCTGCACGATATCGATCGCGTTGAATACGCCTCTGCCAACGATGACGAGGCACTTGCGGCTTTCAAAACGCTTTCTGAAACAGAAGGTATTATTCCTGCCCTTGAGACCGCACACGGCATTGCTCACGCGATCAAGGTCGCTCCGGAAATGAGTTCAAACGACATTATGATCATCAATCTATCCGGCCGCGGCGACAAAGACGTGAATACCGTCGCCGACATATTAAAGGCGGAAATAAATCTATGAGCAGAATCGAAACCAAATTTAACGAATTAAAAGCGGAACAACGAAAGGGGTTCATCCCATTTGTCACAGCGGGCGATCCGAATATCGACACTTCCCTTGAGATCATTCTAAAGCTCGCAGAACTCGGGGCGGACGTCATCGAACTCGGCGTCCCGTTCACAGATCCAATGGCCGACGGCCCCACGATCCAGCGTTCGTCGGAGAGATCTTTGGAGGCAGGCACGACGTTGAGATCAGTGATCGACCTCGCCGCCGAATTTCGAAAAAAGAGTGAAGTGCCCATAGTGTTGTTCAGCTACTTTAACCCGATACTTCGGTTTGGACTCGAAGAATTTGAGACCGCCGCTGCTGCTGCCGGGATCGACGGAGTTCTGCTCACCGATGTCATCGAGAAAGAGGCGGCTGATATTTCATGTAGGTTCGCATTGAAGAACATCGATCTGATATCACTCGTTGCTCCAACGACGACCGACGAACGCCTCGCCGCTATCTGCGACACCGCACGCGGATTTGTCTATGCCGTTTCTCGCGCCGGTGTTACCGGTGCCCGAGACGAAACGAGTTCTTCAGCGGAGGTGCTTGTGAACCGAACCCGTCAGTTCACTGATTTGCCCGTCGCGGTCGGATTCGGAATTTCGACCGCCGCACAGATCTCAGACGTCTGGCGATACGCAGATGCCGCCGTCGTCGGTTCCGCGATCGTGACCGAGATCGCGAAAGCAGAAAGCAATTCAGAAGCGGTTATTAATGTCCAAAGCTTCGTCACCCAACTGTTGCCTCCATTTGCAAAAGGTAAGGCCGAAAACTAGAGTTGAATATTTGTATTTGTCCGAGAGAAAAAGATTATGTTGATCGTAATGAAATCGGGTGCGAGCCCGGAAGAAATTGAAAAGGTATTGATCGCTATTGAAGCACTGGGATTTCGCGGCCATGCCCTGCCCGGGGAGAACAGGACGGCGATCGGCGTGACCGGGAATAAAGGCTCTGTCGATCCGGCTCATTTCGAGAACCTGCCTGGCGTTGCGAACGCGATCCGCGTCACTCAACCGTACAAGTTGATCTCAAAAGACCTCAAGCCCGAGAAATCCATTATTAAAGTTGGAAATGCCGTCATCGGCGACGGTTCGCTTGCGATGATCGCCGGACCATGTGCGATCGAGAGCCGGGAACAGCTGTTTTCTGTCGCCAAAACTATCGCCGCAAGCGGAGCTCAGTTTTTTCGGGGCGGAGCCTACAAGCCGCGAACTTCTCCGTACGCTTTTCAAGGCCTGGGTGAAGTAGGTTTGAAGATGATGGTCGATGTTCGAGAAGAGCTTGGTCTGAATATTGTCACTGAGGCCATGGACGAACACGGCGTCGATGCGGTTGAAAAATATGGCGATTGCATCCAGATCGGCGCTCGCAATATGCAGAACTTTTCCCTGCTCAAATACGCCGGCAAGACGCGGAAACCGATTTTGCTAAAACGAGGCATGGCTGCGACACTCGACGAGTTTCTCCTCGCTGCGGAATACATCATGGCCGAAGGAAACTACGACGTCATTCTTTGCGAACGCGGCATTCGCACTTTCGCAACGCACGCCCGCAATACGCTCGACCTCTCGATCGTTCCGGCAGTCAATCGCCTAACGCATCTGCCGATAATCGTCGACCCTTCTCATGGAACCGGCCATAATTATATGGTCACTCCACTTGCCCGTGCCGGCGTCGCCGTCGGTGCCGACGGCCTCATTATAGAGGTCCATCCACGCCCTGAAGAAGCAATGTGCGACGGAGCCCAGGCGATGCGGCCCGAGCAGTACCTTGCTCTTCTAAAGCAGGTCAAGAAAATCCACGAGGCAGTGTCAGAAACCGATCTAGGAGTAACAACCTAGGTCTTACCGACAGAAATTTTGAACAATCGATCGCGAAACCAATTAGACAATTGTTCCTCGGTTACCGTTCCCTCAGCCAAGCCGAGAAATTGTATGTAAGTCTCTGCACTCGGTGCGTCAAAATCCGAGCCGTTCAAGTTTAGGAAAGTTATCGCGACGACCATCGCCGTGCGTTTATTGCCATCTAAAAAAGGATGATTTTTTGCGATTCCGAACGCGTAGCTCGCACCTAGCGCCGCTACATCGACGTCCTCGCAATAGGCAAAGAATAACATTCAGTAAATGAAAAAAGATCCACACATGTTCCCGAAACACGTGCGGATCTTTTATTTTCTTCCGTTCTGGCGCCTTTTGCCTATTTTGCCAGTCGGAGTTTGAAAAGCGAATAAAACTGAACGTAGCAACTAACCATCGCAGCAATTATAAGGAATGTCATCGGCAGAAACTCTAATGACGCCGGTAACACAGCACCGAGTAACAACCCAAACACCGCAACCACGCTACGGCCCGCGATCCAGCGGCTAAAGGCCGGAGGTTCCGAATCAGATGGCAGAAAGTACGGCAATACCAGAAGCATCAGCATCGTTAGCGACATCAATAGGGTGTCGAAAGCAAAAAACGATGCACTGCGTCCGAGTTCCAGTGTCAGGAAGAACAACACAAATGTCGTGTCGATCGCAAAAGAACTGCCAAACTTGATCTTGTTGTCTCGTGTCATATCAGTTTTCTATCGCTCAAATAAGTGTCTAGTCTAAACGTTCAATCCAGGGTGTAATCCTATTTCTGCTTGCTAAACTGTTGATAGGCCACTCTGAAAAGTTCCGATAACGCTTCTGCTGTCTCCGGCGTCAGCTTTCTATCCGCTCTCAAGTGAGCCTGAACGATCTCCGGCATTGCCTCATGCGGGTAATAGATGACCGGTTCGACCGTATCGCTCGACTGTATCTTCATCATCCGGTCAACCGGCATATCTAGCCACTGCGAAAGACGTGCGATATTATCCGCATCCGGCCGCCCCGTTCCGTTTTCAATACGTGAAAGCGTAGATGCGGAAACACCCGTTTGATCCGCCACATCACGCAAACTCAAATTAAGCTCTTCGCGGTGTCGCTTGATCGCCCGTCCGAGCTCTACCGTACTTAATAAACTTTCATTCTTAAATGCCATTGTTTTTTCCTCCATGAATCCGTAGTGCCATTACTGCACGTTTCATTTCACAGATAAAACATAACACACGAATATTTTGAATGCAACACCATATTTCATACTTGCAACAAATAAATTCATCTGATACGATGTTTCATAGATGCAACGTTATCAATACGAACATCGCTTTCTGAGAACTAATACTGAGTTGCGTGATCTGAGACGCAGCGAACAGACGTTGACATTGCTGGGCGGTATGAGGAGTTCAGATCTGCTCGAAAAAGAAGATTACGCCGCAATGTCGATGTGTAGACACAGGAGAAAATAAAATGAAACGCAACATGCTAAACGAAACGGCAGAGATCGAGACGGGAAATAGTAGCGAGGCACCGGAAGCTCAGAGCAATGTTCTCGACTTTTCGTCGACCCTTAGTGAGCTCCGCAAAACGGTCGATCCGGCCCTGATCAGGCACCGCTCGGCCGGGCGTGATCGCAACGGCCACACGCATATGGTCGAGTATGTCGAGTGGCACACGGTCGCTGACATTCTCGACGAACACGCTCCGAACTGGGTTCACTCGGTGAAAGACATCCGTTCTATCGGAGAGATCATTACCGTCACGGTCGCGATAACGATCGACGGCATCACGCGCGAAGGTATCGGCACCGGCAAGGCGATCAGCGAAATGGGTATTAAAAAAGCCGAGCACGATGCGTTAAAGCGTGCCGCCGTTAAATTCGGCATCGCTCGTGAACTTTATAAAAAAGAATTTGATCTTGTTGAACAGGT
>JAYSZT010000052.1:0-43187 GCA_043737915.1 Acidobacteriota bacterium | reverse complement strand
TTAAGAGTTTGCAGAGGGAGATTTGAAAAATGAGTCTTTTTGACAAGGTTAAAGAAGCGGCATTAAACCAGTTTATCGAAGTCATCGAATGGCTCGATTCTTCGCAGGACACGCTCGTCTACCGTTTTCCGGTGGCGGGGCAGGAGATCAAGAACGGTGCCCAGTTGATCGTTCGTGAATCTCAGGCGGCGGTTTTCGTATTCGAAGGCCAGGTCGCCGATGTATTTACGCCCGGCAAATACGAGATCGACGGCGGCAATACGCCAATTCTTTCGAAGCTCGGCGCCTGGAAATACGGCTTTAACTCGCCTTTCAAATCCGAAGTTTACTTCGTAAATACCAAACAATTCACCGACATGAAATGGGGAACGTCAAACCCGGTCATGCTCCGTGATGCGGATTTTGGCATCGTAAGGCTGCGTGCGTTTGGTGCATATAGCCTGCGAATTGCAGATCCGGCGGAATTCATCCGGCAGATCGCCGGAACAAATGCTCATTTTCAAACCGAAGATATCGACGGACAACTCAAGCGGGCGATCGTTACCGAATTTTCTGACGCTCTCGGGGAACTGAAAATACCGGCCCTCGACCTTGCCGCCCAGTATAAAGAGATCGGCGAAGCGATCAGGGCGAAGATCAACGAAGATTTTGCGACCTACGGTCTTGATGTCACTAAGTTCTACGTCGAAAACGTCAGTTTGCCACCCGAGGTCGAGGCGGCGATGGACAAGCGTGCATCGATGGGAGCACTCGGCGATGCTCAGACGTACATGCAGTTTCAGGCAGCCGATGCCCTGCGTGACGCTGCCCAGAACGAAGGCGGTGGAGCCGGACTCGGTGCGGGACTAGGTGCGGGTTTTGCGGTCGGCGGTCAAATGGCGAACGTTTTTGGCCAACAGGCTGGGGGCGTAGGCGGTACTGCACAGCCTCCGTCAGCATCGACCGTTCCGTGTCCCAGTTGCGGCAAAGCGAACGCGGTCGGCGTAAAGTTCTGCTCGGATTGCGGCGGCAAGATGGAAGTAGCGAAAGTGCCGTGCGTTAAGTGTGGTGCTGAGCTTCGCGAAGGTGCAAAATTCTGCTCAGATTGCGGATCGACGCAGGAAAAGGCAAAATGTGCGAATTGCCAATACGAACTTGCTGCCGGTGCAAAATTCTGTCCGGAATGTGGAACAAAAACGGAAGCGGCGTCGGAGCCATCTGCGTAAGTGGGTGGCGTAGGTTAGAACGTAGAAATTGGTGCTAGACATCGGACCGCCCGTTAACGCAGGCGGTTCTGACATTTTATTATGGCAATTAGTCCTGAACTTTTAGAGATCCTTCGCTGCCCAAAATGTAAGTCAAAGGTCCAGATCAATGACGAACAAACGAGTTTGAAATGCTCAAATGCGGAATGTTCGTTGGTTTACCCGATCCGGGATGAGATCCCGGTCATGCTGATCGACGAAGCGACAGTTGAAAAATAGAAGGTGAGAATGAAATATCATTTTCGCATTCGAACTTCACTCTTTCGTTATGGACATCGATTGGCCAAATGTTAAACGCATACTCATCGTTAAGCTACGCTCGATCGGCGATACGGTTCTCTCCACGCCATCTCTAGTCGCTCTCAGACGATTCGTTCCAAATGCTCAGATAGACATCCTGCTTGAAGATTGGGTGGCCCCGCTGCTCGTCGGCCACCAAGCGATCGACAACGTCATTAGTGTCGCCAACGGTTCACTTGAGCGGACGAAGATCGCACTGCAACTGCGGCGCAGTAAATACGACGTTGCATTCAACCTCCACGGAGGCACGACCGCCACCTTTTTCACCTCGGCCTCGCGGGCAACGCACCGCGTCGGCTATGCGGATTACCAATATTCGTTCCTATACAACCACCTTCTTTCATCTTCCGCAGACTTCTGGAAGACAGAATTTACGCATTCTGCCGAACAGCAGTTGGCATTGCTAGGCTTTGTCGGCGTGCGGGTTGAGGATCGGCCGAAGAGTAATCTGACCGTCTTATCGTCTGCGTTGGAATCCGTTAGGAAGAAATTTCCCGCAAAGGAGCAAACCACGCAAAAGGAAGAAGATGCGGGTTTTGCGTTGATGCATCCCGCGTCAATGTTTGCGACTAAGCAGTGGGCACCTGAAAATTTCGCAAGAACGGCTGAGTTTCTCGCTGGCGTAGGTATCAGAACTGTCGCGATCGCATCGCAAAACGAGGTTGACGTTCTGAGAGCATTAAAAGATGAATCGACTGCTAACATCCAAACTTTCGACGATCTGACATTGCCGGAGATTACTGCTCTCGCGTCTATGGCAAGGGTTTTTGTCGGTAATGACTCGGGCATCGCTCACATTGCCGCCGCCGTCGGAACACCATCGGTTGTTATCTTCGGCTCGTCGAACCGCAACCACTGGCGTCCGTGGACGGATTCGCCGAATGAGATCGTCTTTGAACCACTGCCGTGTCAACCGTGTCCGGGCTATAGATGTGAGGTGTTTGGTGAGCCGAAATGTATTCTAAGCGTAACTCCGGGCGCCGTATTTACGGCGCTCGAGCGTATTTTGAGTCCTTCTAAAGTTTGACACTTCCCCGATAAACCCTTAATATCTATGGTTCGACTCTAGCGGCCGAATTGTGTCTGTATGTTTGAATCGTTATCCGACAAACTTAAGAAATCGCTGAAGAATCTACGCGGCCAGGGCACGTTGACGCCTGAGCACGTGGATATTGCTTTGCGCGAGATCCGGATGGCGCTTTTAGAGGCGGATGTAAACTATAAGGTCGCCAAGGATTTCGTCGAGGCCGTTCGCGTAAAGGCTGAGGGACAAGAGGTTTGGCAGGATCTGAAGCCGCACGAGCAGGTCGTAAAGATCGTCTACGACGAGCTATCGGAGCTGATGGGCGGAACCTCGTCACGGCTGGTTTTCACCAAGCAAACGCCGAACGTTGTGATGATCGTGGGTCTGCAGGGTTCGGGTAAGACGACCTCGACCGGTAAGATCTCGCGTTGGCTCGCCGATAATCAGGAACGAAAACCGTTGCTTGTATCAGTCGACGTCTATCGTCCTGCCGCTCGCGAGCAGTTAAAAGTTGTCGCCAATGCGGTAAACGTTGCCGTTTACGAGGCGAAAGAGACAAATGATCCGTTGACCATCGTTCGCGGTGCCATGAAGCACGCGGTCGAGATGGGCTTTGACACATTGATGATCGACACGGCCGGGCGTCTGCATATCGACGACGACCTGATGGTCGAACTCGAGCAGATCAAGGCTGAAACGAAACCTGTCGAAGTTTTATTCGTTGCAGATGCGATGACCGGACAGGATGCGGTTCGCTCGGCAGAAGTTTTCCACGAGCGTGTCGGCATTACCGGCGTCGTACTGACGAAGATGGACGGTGACGCCCGCGGCGGTGCCGCTCTATCGATCAAACAGGTGATCGGGCAACCCGTAAAATTTGTCGGCGTAGGCGAAAAATACGACGCGATCGAACCGTTTTATCCGGATCGTATTGCTCAGCGAATTCTTGGAATGGGCGACGTCTTGTCGCTGATCGAGGAAGTTCAGGGCAAGATCGACGAGAAAGACGCGCAAGAGCAGTTGCGGAAAATGACGAGCAATCAGTTTTCGCTCGAAGATTTTCGTAATCAGCTCGGACAATTCAAAAAACTCGGTTCGATGTCGAAATTGATGAAGATGCTGCCCGAGCAAATGACCGGCGGTATGCAGATAACGGACGAGCAATCAGCCGTGGTGGATCATCAGATGATGCGGACCGAAGCGATCATCGGTTCGATGACGAAGCTCGAACGGAATAACCATAAGGTGATCGACGCCAGCCGCAAGACACGTATTGCGAACGGTTCCGGTTCGACCATCGCTGAGGTCAATCAACTCATCCGCCAGTACGAACAGATGAAGAAGATGATGGCTAAGATGAACAGCGGCGGTATGTTCGGCGGTTTGGGCAAAAAGATGATGGGCGGGCTCGCAGGCGGTCTCGGCGGCTTGCTCGGCGGCGGCGATATGGGACTTGCTGATAACGACGACGCACAAAACGGCAACGGCAGCGAGTCATTGTCGACGAGGATAAAGAAGAAGAAAAGACACAAGAAGAGGAGATAGAGACGGGAAACAGGAGACAAGATACAAGGGGAACTTGCTCAATTGTTACTTTTTACCGATCACCCGTCACTGAAGATTTATGTTAGCAATTAGTTTAATGAGAATGGGCGCGAAGGGGAAACCTTTCTATCGCCTCGTGGTCAAGGAAAAGCGTTCGAAGCGTGACGGGAAATATCTCGAAAACGTCGGAACCTATAACCCGATGCTCAATCCTGCGGAAGTGATCTTAAAGCACGACCGTATCGATTATTGGATCGGCGTCGGCGCTCAACCGACCGATACGGTCAAGAGCCTGATCAAAAACAATCCGATCACCGAAGCGGCAGTCGCGGAATAGTCATGAGTTTGTTGAGTTCACGGTTCTCTTGGGTCAATAAATACTCGACGAACTCATGGATCTCAAACAAACTAAGTAAGCGTATGAAAGAAGCTGTCGAACGAATTATCACTGCCCTGGTCGCTGAACCCGATGCCGTCGAGGTGGTTGAGCATGCCGAAGGTAAGAATGTGCGTATCGATGTGCGGGTAGCCGAGCACGACATGGGCCGGATAATCGGCCGCGAAGGGCGTACTATAAAGGCGGTCCGCAGTATTCTTTTCGTCGCTGGACACAAGCACAATAAGCGGTTCCAACTCGATCTGGTCGAAGATTAGTTTGCCCGATAAGTAAGCTGAATGGAAGATCTCGTCGCAATCGCCAATATTGTTCGAACGCGCGGATTAAAGGGTGAAGTCGTGGCAGATGTGCTGACTGATTTTCCCGATCGATTCGACTCGCTCGATCTTGTGACAGCGGTACGCGAAAGCGGTGATCGGTTTGAGTTGAAAATTGAACGCTTCTGGTTTCAAAATGGCCGCGTGATCTTGAAATTTGCCGGGTTCGATACGGTCGAGAGCGGCGAGACGCTCAGAAACGTTGAGATCTGTGTTGCTGAGAGCGAAGCGGTCGAGCTCGACAAAGACGAGTTTTTTGATTGGGAACTCACCGGATGTAACGTCGAGACAATAGACGGTGCCGAGATCGGCGAAGTCACGGAATTGATGCGTACCGGCGGCACTGAACTACTCGTTGTTAAAGGCGAAGTGAAGGAATACCTGATTCCATTCGCAACTGCGATTTGTGTCGAGGTCGATATTGAAAATAAGTTGATCAAGGTCGATCCGCCTGACGGGCTCCTTGAGTTTTGACTGGAGCGGCAAGCATCCCTGCTTGCCTGCACTGGGATTTTAGAAACATTGAAATCAGGGAAAAGCTTAGAACGCATCGCGTTTATGGCAAGCAGGAATGCTTGCCGCTCCAGTCAATGAAGATCGACGTCCTAACAATTTTCCCTGAGTTTTTTGGGCAGGTCTTTGATTTTGGAATTATTCGCCGGGCTAAGCTTGCTGAGATCGTTGAGATCAACGTTCACGATATACGGGATTATGCGTTCGACAAGCACAGAATGGTTGATGACCGGCCGTTCGGCGGCGGCGACGGCATGGTTTTGAAGTGCGAACCAATATTCGCCGCGATTGAAAATGTGGTCGGAACGAGTGAGCTCAGCGAATATCCGGCAGGAACGCACGTCGTACTGCTTTCTCCACAAGGAAAGCCGTTCAAACAAGCGGACGCTCAAGCATTTGCTGACGATGCGAACCACATCGTCATGATCTGCGGTCGCTACGAAGGCGTCGATGAACGGGTGAATGAGACACTCGTAACGGACGAAATATCGATCGGCGATTATGTGCTATCGGGCGGCGAACCGGCGGCGATCGTCATCGCCGACAGCATCGTTAGGTTATTACCGAACGCTCTGGGCAGCGAAACATCGGCGGCGAATGATTCGTTCTCGGACGGATTGCTGGATTGCCCGCATTACACGCGGCCCGCGGATTTTAGGGGAATGTCGGTTCCCGAAGTTTTACTTAACGGCAATCATGCCGAAATTGAAAAGTGGCGCTCTATTAAGGCGCTCGAAAAAACGCGATTCTATCGCAGTGATCTATTAACAGGAGAAAATGGTGAAATGTGAGCGGTACATACCGTTGACCTCTGGCCGAACTAGAAAATGAACAGACTAGACAGTATTGAAAAAACACAGTTGCGGGACAACATTCCGGCATTTCAACCGGGCGACACGCTCCGCGTTCACGTCCGCATTAAGGAAGGTAACAAGGAACGTATTCAGGCGTTTGAGGGCATTTGCATTGCACGCAAACACGGCGGCGTTCGCGAAACCGTAACGGTCAGAAAGGTTAGCTTCGGCGTCGGCGTCGAACGTATCTTCCCGCTACACGCAACGGTTATTGACCATATTGACGTCATTCGCCGCGGTAAGGTCCGTCGTGCGAAGCTTTATTATCTACGCGATCTGCGTGGTAAGGCAGCACGTATCAAGGAACGCGATACACGAGCTAAAAAGACACCGGTCAAATAAACCGGCACGGAGAAAACTCAAACATTGAGTGTCGCGGAGAAGATCGATTCGTTTGAAAATGACGCATCGCTTCTCCGCGTTCCTTTGTTTGCGGACCTCACGATAAAGACGCTTGGGATCGAGTTTGAACTGCAAGCGAACTCCGAAGGGTTTGCGGTCATTGCCGGTCTCGATGAGGTCGGCCGTGGATCCCTCGCCGGACCGGTCGTAGCCGCCGCCTGTATTCTGGATCTCGAAAAACCTCTGCCGAAAGGCCTCGACGATTCAAAAAAGCTCACCGCCGCTATGCGGTACGAGATCGCCGAACAATTAAAAGCCGATTGCATCGCGTACGCAATCGGCCAGGTCGAGGCTGACGAGATCGACCGAATAAATATCCTCGAAGCCACCAAAAAGGCGATGCTCATCGCCATTGAAAAGCTCGACCCATCGCCCGATTTTCTACTCATTGACGCTCTACACCTGAAACAGACGCCGTTGCCGCAAAAGGCTATTATCAAAGGCGATTCGATCTCAGCGTCGATCGCCGCGGCGTCAATTCTCGCCAAAACTTTCCGCGACGATCTGATGACGGCATATGATTCCGAGTTCCCTCAATATGGCTTCGCCGGTCACAAAGGCTACGGTGCCGCGACGCACTTTGCCGCGATCCGCGAGCACGGCCACTGCTCGCTGCACCGAATCTCATTTCGCGGTGTCCTTCCTGCAATTGAATCTTGACTGCGGGCGATGTTTTTTTAACCTGCGGTGTTCCGTTCCTTCACACAATTATCGACTTTAGATGTATACTGTTTCCCAAAAACCCTAAGGAGAATCTTATGCTTACATTCCGACGCCTTTTATTGCCCGTCTTCGCCCTCGCATTCTGTTTTTTGATCTCGATCTCGGTCGACGCGCAGGCGACCCGCACCTGGGTTTCGGGCGTTGGTGACGACGTCAATCCTTGCAGCCGCACAGCTCCGTGCAAAACCTTTGCAGGAGCTATTTCTAAGACTGCAACTAATGGCGAAATAAATTGCCTCGATCCGGCAGGCTACGGAGCGGTGACCGTCACAAAATCGATCACCATCGATTGCGAAGACACGCAAGGATCGATCCTCGCAGCCGGAACAAACGGCGTTATCGTTAATATCACCGCGGCGACCGACACAAAAAAGGCGTTTAAGCTTCGCGGTGTCAGCATAAATGGAGCTGCGACCGGCATAAATGGCGTGCGGGTTCTGGCGGCGAATTCGGTCACCCTCGAAGAGGTTGTCATCGACGGCTTTACACAGCACGGCGTCTCGGTCGAAACGACCCTAGGTACTCCAAAGATCTCGATCGATCGTTCAGCGATGAGCAGCAATGCGGGAAGCGGCATCAATACCTTTATCGTAGGCGGCACCCTTTCGCTCGACGTGAGCAATGCGACCCTTAATAACAACAGTATCGGACTCAATCTGAGTAACAACACCAAGGCGACGATCTCAGACTCCATTATTAATTCAAACTCGACGGGCTTGCTCGCCGCTAGTGCGACGCTCGCCGTGCGATCATCCACCATCTCGAACAACACGACGGGCATCACGGCCGCGAGTGGCGGCACGATCCGGATTATGGGTAATTTGATTAGCAATAACGGAACGGGCTTGGCAATTACCGGCGGTACCCTCATCTCGTTTATCAGCAACGTCTTTAGCGGCAATACGACAAACGGCTCGCCATCATCTACGTCGCCGCTTCAATAGGATCGAGATAACCGGATTTTGGTTAAAATCCGATCCAGTCGGTAGGCTGTTTCGGTGATGAAAGGGTGATCTTGGTTTCGGCTCTGAAGAGCGGTGGGCGCATCTGGAGTGCGGTTTCGGCCGTGAGTCGGGCGAGGTGCGGTTCGTTGGCACGTTGGGAGAGGTGAGCGAGAACGATGTGGCGGGCGGCGCCGTCAAATTCGTCTTGTAGCCAATCTGAGAGGTCTTCGTTTGAGAGGTGGCCGGTGCGGGACAGTATTCGTTGCTTGAGATCCCAGGAATAGACCGAACAGGCACGGAGCATATCTCGGCTGTGGTTCGACTCGACGACGATAGCGTCGCAACCTTTGAGCTTTTCTTTGATCAGGTCGCTAATGTGGCCGAAATCCATTAAGGTTGCTATTTTTACACCGTCTTTCTTTGCAACAAAACCGAAATTGTCGGCCGCGTCGTGAGGAACGCTAAAAGGTTCGAAATCGATGTCGCCGATACGAAACTCTTGACTCGATTCGATCTCGACGGTTTTATCTTTGAGTGCCACCTGGCGTTTCGATGATTCGCTGTCGCCATTAAGGCCGCCCGCACGGGTTTCGTATAAGGCGTCTTCGGTCGGCCGCGAAATATAGACCGGACAGTTGACGGACGTCATCAGTACGCGAAGGCCACCGGCGTGGTCGCTGTGTTCGTGTGTGATCAGAATACCATCGAGTTTGTGGTGGTCGACACCTACCTCGCCAAGACGACGAAGTATCTCACGCGAACTCATTCCGGCATCTACCAGAACGTTCGTATTCTCGCTCGAGATGAGCACCGCATTTCCGGTCGAACCGCTGCCGAGGACGGTAAATCTCATTTATCTCCCTGATAGTTCGGCCGCATCGCTTTCGCCATCGCCCGCGTCGATAAAATGTGCGGGGTGTGCGTTCCCAAAAATGCAACGATCTTATTGGCAAGACCGGAGACAACCTTAGAACGGTTGCCCTTGATGGCTCTTAATGCGGTTTCGACGACTTCTTCGGACGTTTGCTGGCCTTTGACCTGAATTGGACGATCGATCTTAGCGGCAGCGAAGAAATTGGTCTTCGTCGAACCCGGGCAAAGAGCCAAAACCTTTATCCCGAATGGCCGGTTCTCCTCTGCGATCGCCTCGGTGAATGAGGAAACGAACGCCTTCGTCGCCGCATATGTCGCCATGAACGGTATCGGCTGAAATCCGGCGGCGGAGGAAACATTGATGATCGTACCCGATTTTCGCTCGCGCATTTTGTTCAAATAGCGGTGCGTGAGAGCGACGAGCATACTGATGTTGAGATCGATCATCCTTAATTCGTGGTCGAGATCAAGCTTTGCAAAATCGCCGCCCGAGCCGAATCCGGCGTTGTTGATCAGCCATTCGACCTCAAATCCGTGCTTCTCTGTCTCCGCAAACAATTGCTCATCGGCATCCGCCTCGGTGAGATCTAAAACGACGTAATGGGCGGTGATCTGATGTTTTAGCATCAGTTCATCGCATAACTCGTGCAGGGCTTTTTCGGTGCGGGCGACAAGGACGAGATCGTGCTTGTCAGCCGCCAGTCGCCGGGCAAATTCCTCGCCGATACCGCTCGACGCACCCGTGATCAGGGTTACTTTCATAGGTCTTCTTCTTCTTCGGGTTCGGGCGTTCTAAGTGAGAATATTATCGCGGAAACGCCTGCGATAATTATAGTCACTGTGCCCGCGAATCTAATAATCTTAGTGATCGACTTAAACGAACCGAGCATTCCCGTCTCGGTAAGCAGATAGTTCCAGTCGTGAAATCCGCCTTCGGATCCGGTTCTTCCGCTCGTTAACATCAGTTGCATAACGATCGCGTCCGACGCATAGACCCAGACATTCAAAATGCTTTGCCCGAACCAGAGCAGCACGATCGCGGCTGAGTAATAGCTTCGCTGCCAAATGAAATACCCAAAGAAAACAAGCGGAAAGATGATCTGAAAGAGCGACCCTCCGGCGACCATCATGAATTCGCCGAACGGACGAAACAGCAAATGACCTGTCTCATGGATCGGTAGATCGACGTTGTCGAGAAAGCTGCCCTGCATCGGATCATAGGCGATCCATAGGAAGTAAAGACTCAAAAGAGCTGCAAATATTAGCTTTGGAATATTGGGCCGCATAAATTCTATCCAAACCGGGTTGAAATATCGTCACGGTTCGTTCGTAGGAAACCTTCGCGTGAGATGGCGTAGAACACGCAGTCCATGCCGTAGTGCTCCTCGGTCTTCTCGTAAGTCATGCCGCATTTTTCCATGATCCGCCACGAACCTTTGTTGTCAGGATGGGCAACTGCGACGATTCGCGTCAGTCCGGCCGTTTCGAATCCGTACTTGAGCCAGCCCATCGCACACTCGTAACCGAAACCCTGCCGCCAGTATTTTTCTGCCAAATTATAGCCGACCTCGATCTCGCCGCTGTCCTCGAGAGGCATCAGGCCGCTCGTGCCGATCTTTTCTCCGGTGGATCTGAGTGTCATCGAACTAAAACCAAAACCGAATTTCGCATGACACTCTGAGTAGGTGGACATCCGGTCCGTCAATGCCTGAGCATTCTGAGCAGTTGGGCCGCCGAGAAAGCGATTGACCGCATCTGGCGAGCGCATTTCGACAAGCCACGGCAGATCTTCGGGCGTGAGTTTTTTGATGATCAGACGTTCAGTTTCGAACATATTTAGTATTGTTTACGGTGATAATCGTGAAATCGCCCACTCGTTCTCGATCTGATCGTAAACGATCCGGTCGTGCAGGCGGCTCGGGCGTCCCTGCCAAAACTCGAACCTGATCGGCGTGATCCGAAAACCGCCCCAGAACGATGGCAACGGTACATTCTCGCCGAACTCAAGCTTTAGTTCGGCTTCACGCTTCTCAAGAACTGAGCGGGATGCGATAACGGTGCTTTGATGCGACGTCCACGCACCGATCCGGCTCGAGACGGGCCGCGAATCGAAATAGACCTGCGACTCTTCGCGCGAAGTTTTCTCGGCGGTTCCGCTGATTATGATCTGGCGTTCGAGGTCGGGCCAGAAAAAATGGAGACAGGCGTTCGGATTGGTAAGCAGATCCGAGCCTTTCTTGCTTTCGTAGTTGGTGAAGAACACAAAGCCGTCGCGATCAAAGCCTTTTAGCAAGACGACGCGCGATAGCGGCGTATTATTCGCTCCGACGGTCGAAAGCGTCATCGCATTCGGCTCGATCACGGCGGAATTCGACGCATCATCGAACCACGACGAGAATTGATCGAACGGATCGGGCGAAATTGTCGCCTCGTCCAGTTCGCGGAGCGAGTAGTCGCGTCGGAGATCGGCTAGATTTGGTTTTTCCATTCGGTTCAGATCTGATGAATAAGAAGGCCATCCTTAAGTTTTGGTTCGAACCACGTCGACTTCGGCGGCATGATCTCGCCCATGTCTGAGACGGCAAAAAGGTCATCCATCGTTGTTGGGAACATGGAGAAAGCGACAGCGTAATCGGAGCTGTCAACCATCTTTTCGAGTTCAGCAGTACCGCGTCCGCCACCTACAAATGAGATCCGCGTATCAGTTCGAGGATCGCCGATCCCGAGGATCGGCGTCAGAACGTTCTCCTGCAAAATGCTGACATCGAGCCCCTCGATCGGGTCGGGCTGGCGAATGTATTGGACATTGAACCTTAAGTTGTACCAGCTACTGTCAAGGTACATACAGATGTTGCCTCGTTCGTCCGGCTTTGTCTGCGTCGTTTCGGTAAGGATGAAAGTATCTTCGAGCTTCTTCAAAAACTCTTCGTTGCTGAGGCCGTTCAGGTCGTGGACGACGCGATTGTAGGCGAGGATGTGAAGATCCTCAGACGGAAAGACGCCCGCCATAAAGAAATTGTATTCCTCGCGTCCGGTGTGATTCGGATTTTGCTCGAGTGAAACGTCACGTGAACGTTTTGCACTCTCGGCACGGTGGTGGCCGTCGGCGATGTAGATCTCGGGAACTTCGGCAAAAGCGTCGATCCACGGTTGGGTATCGGTGATTCGCCAAATGGTCTGCTGAACTCCGGCGGAACAGGCAAAATCGTAGATCGGTTTCGTCTTTACCGCGTCAGTTATGAGACCGCAGATAGTTTCGGTATTGCGAAAAGCTAGGAATATTAAGCCTGTCTGTGCTCCTACGGCGATGATATGAGCGGTGCGGTCCTCGACCTTATCGGGTCTTGTCTTTTCGTGCTTTTTAATGATGTCGGCATCATACTCGTCGACTGAGAAGCAGGCGACAACGCCGGTTTGGCTGTGATCGCCGTCGGTCAGGCGATATACATAGATCGCCTCCTCGTCATCTTTGACGAGGATGTGATCGCTGATCATTTGTTCGAGATTTTGCCGTGCCCGACCGTTTGCTGTTTCGGCCGAGACCTTGTCGCCGACAGGAAACTCGCCTTCAGCACGGGTCACCCGCAGGAAGCTCAGCGGATTTTTCGATACCAGTTCACGCACTTCGGAATCGTAAATGACGTCGTACGGAACGCACGCGACTTGGCTTGCCTTGTCTGCGGCAGGACGCAGGGCGTTAAATGGTTTGATAACTGACACTCGGTTCTCCTCTACTGCGTGATCGGCGGCACATTGAAATTATTCATCTGGTCGAAAGCTTTTTTCTGTTCATCTTCGATATCGTTCTGAAGTTGATTGGCAAAGCCGACCTTGTCGATCTTCCATGCGGAATCTTCGAAAACGAAGGGAACTTTTTCCCAGGTTCCATAAGAATTCTTTACTTCGAGAGTCGCCTTCTCGCCTTCGATCTTTTCGTTGCGATACTCGACCGATTTTTGATTCTCGCTAAAAAGGGTTTCGCGTTTGACGATATCATCGACATTCACGCCCTGCGATTTGGCTTCTTTCTCGTGCATTTTTATCGTAGCGTTCGAGAGCAGAAGCTTCATCGTGGTCGTGTCTTTGGACTTGATCGCCTTCGTGTAGGTTTTGAAGGTTTCGAGCGGCGTTGCGGCCTTCTTCTCGCCGCCGCAAGAGATCGCCGTCAGAATTAGTGAGAATAATAGTATCTTTGACCAGAAAAACATTTAATAATTACCTTTCGACAAATAACTGAAAAAACGTAATTATAGCCCAATGGGCACGGAGTTAGAAATATATGGAACGAAGATTGATGACCGAAGGCGAGATAGCCGAGGCGTTGACTGGTCTGGACGGTTGGGCCGCCGAAAATAACGAGCTGACGCGTCGATTCAAATTCGAGGATTTCGCTTCAGCTCTGGCTTTCGTGAATGCCGCCGGCGAAATCGCCGAGGCCGCCGACCACCATCCGGATATTAAACTCGGCTGGGGCTATGCCGAGTTTGCGATAACGACCCACGATCGGGGCGGAATCACCGATGTTGACGTCGCTCTGGCAAAGAAGATCGCCTCGATCGAACGCGGATAACTACTATTTAGCTGCTGCACAAGGCGTCGAAATATCTTTCTTTATCGTGATCACTGAATCGCCGTAGCGGTCGTCCATCGGGGAAAAAGACTGCGTAATTGTCGCAACGCCGTAAAGGCAGGTTTGCTCTCTTTGATATTGGAAAACGCCGGTGATGAAACGGAACTCCCGTTGGCTGGCCGGCATATCGCTGTATTCTGACCATCTATCTCCAGAAAAATAGATTCGCGACGGAGTTACTCCCTCGGCAGTTAATTTTTGTTCGAGTGCCGTTCTAATCTCCAGATCGGCGAATTTTCCCTCGATCGGTAGAACAGATTCGTCGACCGAGTCGCGCAGGACCATCGAATCAAACGTCGTTAGCATCTTCGGATATTTTGTAAATCCTTTCGTAAAATCGGCAACGAAGGCTGTTTTTGCAAGATAATCGCCCGGCCCGCGTGGGAAGGCAGGATTATTGGCAAAGCGGATCTCGTTGTTCCAACGTCCTGGTTTGCTGGCGGCCATATTTTTGATGAATATTGCCAGCGAATTATTATTTCCAGCCTTACCCGGCGAAAGGCTGAATTTTAACTCCGTTGCAGTGAGTTCATCTTTGCGAAACTCAAGTATCGAGTGGTTCTTCGCCGTGGAGTCTCCCTGCGGACCATACTCGACGAAGATCAGATAACGTTCCGTCCCATCCGCGTTACGAAGTGTGTAAACATATCGCTGCAATTTTTCCCTGAATTTCACGAACAGAAAAGCCGGATCGCCGTCCGCGATCTGCGTTGCGACCTTTGGTTTTGCCTCGGCGAAATTTTTAGAATCCAGTTTGGTCAGAACGAGTTGTACATCGACGTTCATCACCGCCGGATAAAACGCGGGCTGCGAAGCTTTATTAGTAGCCTCAAGCTGTCTCGTTTCCGCCTCAGTGCGTTCGATCTGCTCTCTTTTGTTGTTTGTACGCTCCTCGATCGTCCGCATCTGAGGAAATTGACCTAATGCGGCAGTGGCGAGAGTCGAAAGGATAAAAAATAGTAGAGGTGTTTTTTTCACAATAGGGTTTTCACGATACAAGTGATGGAAAGTTTCGTTTCGAAGATTTCGATGCAATAGACCCAGTTCGGATGCCAAGTATATTAAAAAAATTGCGAATCGAGGCGAATCTTTGCGTGCCTCGGAAACTTGCGTTAAAATTTACTACGTTCGTATTAAGAAAAGTTTTTTATATATAAAGGATAATTATGTCAAATGTACCCATTACAGTTGCGCATGGTGACGGCATCGGGCCTGAGATCATGGATGCGACGTTGCATATCTTGAAGGCAGCCGGAGCTCGAATCGATATTGAGAACATTGATATCGGCGAAAAAGTTTACCTGTCCGGCAATTCTGCCGGCATCGCACCCGAATCGTGGGATTCGCTTAGGCGAACAAAGGTTTTTCTTAAAGCCCCGATCACAACACCGCAAGGTGGCGGATACAAATCGCTCAACGTAACGGTTCGCAAGACCCTGGGGATGTACGCAAATATCCGACCATGTGTATCATACCACCCGTTCGTTTCGACCAAGCATCCGATCATGGATGTCGTCATCGTTCGTGAAAACGAAGAAGATACCTACGCCGGGATCGAATATCGCCAATCGGATATGGTCGAGCAATGCCTAAAACTCATTACACGGCCGGGCAGCGAAAAGATCGTTCGGTACGCGTTTGAATACGCGATGCTCAACAATCGAAAAAAGATCACGTGCTTTATCAAAGATAACATTATGAAACAGACCGACGGCCTGTTTCATCGCGTTTTTGATGAGATCGCGGCAGAATATCCATCGATCGAGGCGGATCACTGGATCGTCGATATCGGTGCGGCGAAAATGGCAGACACGCCTGAGAATTTCGACGTTATTGTAATGCCGAACTTGTACGGCGATATCCTGTCGGACGTTGCCGCTCAGATCGCGGGTTCCGTTGGGCTTGCGGGTTCTGCAAATATCGGCGAGAACGTCTCGATGTTTGAGGCGATCCACGGCAGTGCTCCGCGGCGAGCGGGACAAAATCTCGCGAACCCGTCAGGGCTATTTCTGGGTGCAGTGATGATGCTTGTTCATATCAATCAGCCGGATGTCGCCGAGCTTGCTCATAATGCCTGGCTTCGCACGCTTGAAGACGGCGTTCATACCTACGATATTTTTAAGGATGGTGTATCGAAACAGAAAGTCGGAACCAAGGAGTTTGCTGACGCGGTCGCGGATAGAATTGGCCAAAAACCACAGACTCTAAAGCCGGTCGAATATAAAAAGGTCGAAGAAATCGCTGCCGAGGATCGTAAACCGATATATTCGATCCGCGAACCGCAAAAGAAGGACCTCGTCGGCGTCGACGTTTTCATCAGTTGGTGGAACGGTAATTTTTACGGTGCGGGGAATGAAATCGGTGCAGAGATCGAAAAACTCAATGGCCAAGGCGTTAAACTCGTTATGGTCTCAAATCGCGGAACCAAGGTTTATCCGAAAGGAAACGCCGATACGTTCTGTGTCGATCACTGGCGATGCCGCTTTATGGCGGACAACAACGGCGACACGATCTTGCATCAGCAGGTGATCGATCTCCTCAGCAGATTCAATAGTGCGGGAATCGATTTTATAAAAACTGAGCATCTATATAATTTCGACGGCCAGCCAGGTTATTCACTCGGACAGGGTCAATAAATACTTATTGTGTTTGGCAAAAGAAGGCTTGTAAAAGCTACAAAACACGAACAGGAAAGCGTGATCGCGCCCACCCTCGAAGGAGAGTTGGGCGCGATCACGCTTTGTAACCGAGTTGAAAACTGTCGAGACCGGGACGAATAGGTGGAAGGTCGTTTGGTAGATCGTTGATGTCAGCTCACGCTAGCGACCCTTCGATTGCAATCAAATTAGAAATGTCACATCAAGCAATAGTTTCGATAATCATGGGTAGCAAGTCGGACTGGCCGACGATGGAGGTCGCGTCGCTGACGCTGATTGAGTTCGGCGTCGAGCACGAGACCAAGATCGTCTCGGCACACCGGACTCCGGACCTGCTGTTCGAATTTGCAAAAAGTGCGGAGACGCGTGGTATCGAAGTCATAATTGCCGGTGCCGGCGGGGCGGCACACTTGCCCGGAATGTGTGCTTCGCAGACGGTCTTGCCGGTGCTCGGAGTGCCGGTCGAGAGCAAAGCTCTGAACGGTCTCGACTCGTTGCTCTCGATCGTCCAGATGCCGGCCGGTATTCCCGTCGGCACGCTCGCGATCGGCCAGCCCGGTGCAAAGAACGCGGCACTACTCGCGATCGCGATCCTCGCAAATTCGCGGCCTGATCTGCTGGAAAAGCTGCATGAATTTCGCTCGAAACAAACGGAGACTGTTCTCCAAACAGAATTATCAAAATAGGTATCTGCGACGCGTGACCAAACCAGTCCTTCCAAACTCAACGATCGGCGTTTTCGGCAGCGGGCAACTGGGTCGGATGTTTGCTCTCGAGGCGCGGAAGATGGGATATCGGGTTCATACATTTTCGCCGGAAAGCGATACCCCGACGGGTCAGGTCGCGGATATTGAGACCGTTGCGGAATACGGTGACCTGTATGAAGTTCGGCTGTTCGCCCAGAATGTGGATGTGGTCACATTTGAGTTTGAGAATGTGCCGTCAGCGACTGTCGAGGCGGCAGCAGCATTTGTAGATGTTTTTCCGAAGGGAGAAATACTTCATATAACGCAAAACCGACTACGCGAGAAGACTTTTCTATCCTCAAACGGATTCCCCGTCACGCCTTTTCGGCATATAAAAAGTTTAAATGATCTACGGAACGCCGTCGCGGAACTCGGCCTTCCATGTGTTCTAAAAACTGCCGGATTTGGCTATGACGGCAAGGGACAATCGAAGGTTATGTCTGAAGATGACATTGAGGTCGCATTCGAGGCAATCGGCGCTGATGAGGCGGTGCTTGAGGCATTTGTAGATTTTGAGAAGGAAGTTTCAGTCGTGTGTGCCCGCGGACAGAATGGTGATTTCGCCCATTACGGCGTGATCGAGAACGAGCACTCAAATCATATTCTAGACGTGTCGTTCGCTCCAGCGGTGGTTTCGGCAGGTGTGTTTGAACAGGCGATAGAAATTGCCAAAAGCGTCGCTGAAAAGCTCGATTATGTTGGTACGTTTTGCGTTGAGTTCTTCGTCGGTAGCGACGGGAAAGTACTGATCAACGAACTCGCACCGCGTCCGCATAATTCCGGTCATCTTACTTTTGATGCCTGTGTTACATCGCAATTCGAACAGCAACTTCGTGCCGTGTGCGGTTTGCCGTTAGGCTCGACTGAGTTTTACCGGCCGGCCGCAATGGCGAATTTGATCGGAGACGTTTGGCAGAACGGCGAACCGGATTGGGCATCGGCGTTGTCTGACGAGCAGATAAAACTGCACCTTTATGGAAAGACGGAACCGCGGCTGGGACGGAAAATGGGGCATTTGACGGCTGTTGCGGAGTCTGCAGAGAAAGCGGTCGCCAGAGTAAGAGAAGCTCGATCTCGCCTAAAACTTCCTGGCTAAAAGCACGCCCGCTGCAACACCGATAAACCCAACGACAACGCTCAGAAATAAGTAAAATAAAGCGACGATCACCTGACGGTCTTTGATCAGGTCAAAGATCTCGATCTCAAAAGTCGAAAACGTGGTGAATGCGCCGAGAAATCCGACGATGATGGCAAGCCGCAGATTTTCATTGACCTGCAACTTATCGGTCAAGAGAATCATCGAAAATCCGATCAGGAATGAGCCGGATATATTTATGATAAACGTGTGGAACGGAAATTTTTCAAACGCGTTCGAGGCCGGCGAAATGTTGATGAGGTAGCGGGCAATGGCGCCAAACGCACCACCAATCGCTACCGATAATAGCTTTAGAAAGCCTTCCACCCAACGGATTATACCTTTTCTCTAGACTCAAATCATTTGCTCACCGCACGAGTACAAAGTAAACTCAAGGTTTATGTCTGAAACGCTTGCATTTTCTAAGACCGCGGATCGAGGGACGATCTATAAGGAGATCGCACCGCAGGTCGAGTCCTTGATCGGTATTGAGACCGATCTGATCGCGAATCTCGCAAATGTCGCCGCTGTCCTTAAAGAAGCTTTTGGATTTTTTTGGGTCGGCTTTTACATTGTAAAACAAGGCGAACTCGTGCTCGGGCCTTTTCAGGGGCCGTTGGCCTGCACACGAATCGCATTCGATAAAGGCGTTTGCGGCCACGTTTACACGACACGGAAAACCGAGATCGTTCCCGACGTAGATAAATTTCCAGGTCATATAGCTTGTGCATCGGCGTCAAAGTCCGAGATCGTCGTACCGATCTTTAATGCGGACGGCAGTGTTTACGGTGTTTTGGACGTCGATAGCGACAGCTTTGACGATTTCGGACAAGTCGATGCTGATGGTTTGGCGAAAATCATTAAGATCGTCGAGAAAATTATTTAGAAATTTCCATTTTTATATGACACCTGTTGACCATCCATATTGGGTCTGGATATCGTTTTTTGCGGTCGTCCTGACGGCATTGTTTGTCGATATCGGCATCGTAAACCGCAAATCGCACGTGCCGACCAGGAAAGAGACGATAACGTGGAGCATCATCTGGGTTTCACTCGCTCTCGCGTTTAATGTTTTCGTTTATTTTCAAGTCGGCAATCACACAGGCGACTGGAATATTGCCCTCGCCCAGGCAAAGCTCTTTCTGACCGGTTATCTGATCGAACTGTCGCTTTCGGTCGACAATCTTTTTGTAATTCTGCTGATCTTCACCTTTTTTAAGGTTCCCAAAAAGTTTCAACATCGAGTACTGTTCTGGGGCATCATGGGCGCACTTGTAATGCGCATGGTGATGATCTTTGCCGGTGCGGAACTCGTTGAGCGTTTTCACTGGTTGATTTATATTTTTGGGGCATTTCTCGTCTATACGGGTCTAAAGATGTTTCAAAATCAGGAAGACAATTTCGAGCCGCATGAGAGTGCGATCGTTAAATTGGCGACAAAGTTCATCCGCATCAGCAAGCATTACGACGGCGAGAAATTCTTTACGACAGTAGATGGCGTGCGGACGGGAACTCTGCTCTTGCTCGTTCTGATCGTCGTTGAGTTTACGGATCTTATCTTTGCGGTCGACTCGATACCGGCGATATTCGGCATTACTACCGATCGCTTTATCGTTTACACGTCGAATATTTTCGCAATTCTTGGCCTTCGCACGTTCTTCTTTTTGTTGTCAGATCTGGCCAATCGGTTCCACTATTTGAAGTACGGTTTGGCGTTCGTTCTAACGTTCATCGGACTCAAGATGCTCTTGCCGCTTGCTGCTCAGGGTATGATGATGATGATGGGCGGCGGCAGCGACTCGGCATTCATTGGGCTCTTGCAGCGATATTTGGATCATGAATTCGAGCAGGCAGTGATAAATATCTCGCTTGGCATCGTCGCAGGTGCGATACTATTATCGATAATTCTTTCGATCATGTTTCCTCCCGCGGAGGAAAGTACGGTGACCGAAGGATCAGATACGGCGAGCGAATAATTTCGGTACTAATGGACGATAATCAATACCGCAAATATTATATCGAATGGTGGAAGATACGGCGGAGCACGATCTATGGACTGGTCGCGCTAATACTCGTCGTCGCTACCCTCGTCATCGGCATTTCATGGGCATCGAGGAACAACTGGTTTCTGGCCGACAATGCGATCGACATTCCGAAAGACGCGGCTCGCATAATCTCGTTTGAAGGCGAAGTCCGCATCACCCGAGCCGCTACCCGCGAGACAATTCTGGTAACAAAAGAAACTTACGCTATCGCGGGCGACACAATACAGACTCAGGCAGATGGGCGTGCCGTCATCCAGATGATCGACGGTTCGGTGTATTCTGTCCGGCCCAATAGCACGGTGGTGGTCCGCGATACTACGTCATTGTTCGGCGGCAAGAATGTACGTGTTCGGGTCGACGATGGGCAGCTTAATGTTCGGACCGAGGATCAACCCGACAACGCTAAGAACATCGTAGAACTAGGTGAAAGCGAAAACCAATTATTACCTAAAACGGATGCGAGTTTTAATGCCGACGGCCAGAATGGGGGCGAGATACGGATCAGCCGTGGCGGTGTCGAGACGACACTCGGCGGCGAGAAAACATTGATCGGCGAGAATGAATTTGCGACAGTGAACGGTTCAAAACTTTCTGCGAGGGAAAAACTGCTTTCCCCGCCCCGGCCCGGTTCGCCGGGGAATTCAGAGCAGATCGTCGATTCAACGGGCGGCGGAGTAGCGGTCAACTTTGCTTGGCAAGACCCGGACGGCAATCCCGCCGCGAGTTTTTATCTTCAGATCGCCAAGTTATCGACGTTTTCATCTGACTCGATAATGGTCGATCGCAGCGGACTGCAGGCCCATGAGTTTCGACTCGCCGGGCTTTCTCCCGGGACCTACTATTGGCGAATTAAGGCTACAGCGAGGTCGGGGCAGACTACCAACTGGAATGACGCGTGGAAATTCACGGTCGTTCGGAACGGAGCCAGCATCACTATCGAAGCTACGGAATGGAAGGTAGAGAGCGTCGGCGGCGGTATCTTTCTGCTGAGCGGTAGGACACAATCGGGGATGATAGTTCGGGCAGCGGGCAGAGACACATTCGCGGGAGCCGACGGCACGTTTAAGTTGCAGATCTCATCGCCATCGACAGAGGTACCAGTCGAGATCGGAGACGATCGCGGCAATCGCGGCGGATTTATTATTTCCCTCAGGAGCGGCAAATTGCTCAGGCGTTATTAGATCAACTCGTCAATTGGAGGCGCCATCGGAGCCGGACATCAACACAACACGAACGTGCGACAAGGTCGGAAAAGCGGGAGATTGGTTATCGCGCTGGTTTTGACTTTTATCTATATGATCGCAGAGGCGATCGGCGGATGGATTACAAATTCGCTCGCCCTGATCGCTGACGCAGGTCACATGCTAACTGATGTTGCGGCGATGGCATTGACGCTCGGATCTTTCTGGTTTGCATCGAGGCCGGCAACTGCAAAAAAGACGTTCGGCTATTATCGCCTCGAGATACTTGCGGCATTCCTCAACGGCGTTGCACTTGTTCTAATTTCTATTTGGGTCATCTACGAAGCATATACCCGTTGGGCGTCGCCACAACCGGTGCAGGGATTCGAGTTAACGCTGATCGCTGGCGGCGGTCTGGTAATAAATATCATCTCGGCTTACCTGCTCCATGCCGATCATAAGCACGACTTGAACATGCGCGGAGCTTTTTTGCACGTCGTTGGCGATCTGCTCGGCTCGGTCGCGGCAATCGCTGCCGGTGCGTTGATCCTTACCTTCGGCTGGATCTGGGCAGACGCAGCGTGCAGTATTTTTATCAGCTTGATAATTATCTTTGGCGCGTGGCGATTGGTTTCAGAATCCGTCAACGTTCTGCTCGAGGGTACGCCGCTGCACATCGATCTGGCAGCCGTCGAATCAACGATCCTACGAACAGCGGGCGTCGGCGGGGTTCATGATCTGCACGTTTGGACGATCTCGTCCGGTATCGAAGCTCTCTCGGCACACATTAGCCACGACGATTCGGTCATTCATTCGGATCTGCTTGCCGCGGTTCGCGACCGGCTTCACAACGAATTCGGCATTGACCATCTCACGATCCAAATGGAGACAATGACCCGCGAAACTGAGGCAGTTTACGTCTGCGAAACCGGAACCCGCTGCTTCGAGCCCGCCAAACAGCTTTAATGCAAACGATCGACTTAAAATACGGAAATCATCTCGTGCCGTTCGAATACGACGAAGCTCGCTTCGACTTGTTGGGAAACGACGCGAAGAATAATCCGCTGACCGATGTCGAGATCGGGGAAAGGTTTGACGCGCCGATCGGTTCGAATCCGATCGAGGAGATCGTGGGCCCGGGCGAGAGCGTTCTGATCGTCGTTCCCGATGCAACGCGGCGTACAGGTTGTGGACAGGTCGTAAATCTGCTGGTGCGGAGGTTGGTAGCGAACGGTTCGCTGCCGATGGAGATAACGATCATTTTTGCGACCGGTATCCATCGAAAAGTGACGGAGGCGGAAAAAGCTGCGATATTGACGCCGTTCATTGCTCAGCGGATCAAAACCTTAGACCACGATCCTCGTGATCTGGCCCGCCTGATATGTCTCGGCGAAACGAGCGGCGGTATACCGGTCGAACTTAATCGGGCGCTCGTCGATAATGATCACGTCATTCTCGTTGGCGGGATCAATTTCCACTATTTCGCGGGATTTACCGGTGGCAGAAAGCTCGTCTGTCCGGGCCTTGGTTCGTCGAAAACTATCGCCGCTACGCACAAGCTAGCATTCGATTGCGAAACACTCACACGGCGTGAAGGCGTTCAAAGCGGATCGCTCGACGGAAATGCCGTGCATGAGGCATTCATTGAGGCATCGAGGAAGATCGCACCAGCCTTTGCCATAAACACGATCGTCGATGACGACGGAAATGTCACCGATCTTTTCTGCGGCGACTGGATCGCTTCGCACCGAGCGGCCTGTGACGATTTTGTCGCGTACCACACTATCGCGATCGCCGAGAAACGCGATCTCGTGATCGTTAGTTGCGGCGGTGCTCCGCACGACATCAATCTGATCCAGGCTCATAAAGCGATCGATGCGGCATCGTATGCCTGTCGCGAAGGTGGAACTATTGCTCTGCTCGCCGAGTGTCCGGACGGAACCGGTAAGAGCGATTTTTTGAACTGGTTCGATCATCCGACGAGCGGAGAACTTGCTGCCCGGCTATGCGAAAAGTATCAGGTCAATGGACAAACGGCGTGGAGTCTTTTGCAGAAAGCCGAGCGGTTCGACATTTGCGTTTTGAGCTCGCTTGATCCGGAAAGCTTGACGAAAATGAAGTTGAGGCCGATCGACGAAATAAACCGCTTTTCAACCGGGATGTCGAAGAGTGGCTATATCTTACCGAACGGAGCGAAGTTTTTGATCAGAAATTAAGTTACTTTACGGCGAAAGTGCGGGCGATCGAGTCGGTTTGATTTCGGATCGAGCGTAACGAATCTTTCAACCCGGTAAACCGGAGAATATAGACGCTGGTGTCGCTCGCTCGCAAAAAATAGAACCTGCCGCTCATCGGTTTGCCGGCCCTTACGAACTCGTAATTGAACGCGATACCGCGAAGTTTGCCGGCAAAATTCTCATCCTTACCGGCAACGTATCCGGGAAGAAACTGCAATTTCTGCTCTTCGTCGCGAACAATGTCTGTGGTCAAGTTATCCTTTTGAGTATTCAGCCGCCTGACCTCAAGATGTCCGTCGATGCGGTCGCCATAGACGTATTCGACATTGGGGGTCGTCGCCGTCGGTTTGACGGTCATCTTCCATTTAGCGTCGGGCAGGCCGAACGTGTAGCCCGCATTTGGATCGGCAAATGCATCATTCTGGGCGAATGCCGAGGACGCGAGCACAAAGGTTAACGCGAGAGCCTGAAAAATCGTTGTTCGGAATCGCTGCATAATGGTTTTATCTTACAATACCTGCGAAAAAATACGACACTCTATTTGCCGCTTTTCGACCAGTTTGATGCTGATCCGGAGCAGAATGTTGTATTTATTGCAGCGGCGATCGGTAGCCCACGAAACCTTTTTTCGCCTTTCCGCGACGTGGTGACGTCTAATAGGTGAACGCCTTTGATGCGAACATATTTTCTAGGGGTAAAAGTTTTATGAGAAAGTTCATTCCTGCAATACAAAAATTGACTGCGATGCTGATGATTCTATCATTGTTTTCGCCGATCCTGGCGACCGGAAACGATACGAAGCCGAAGGCTAAATCACTGACTGAAGAACAGAAGATCGTGCACATCTTAAATCGGCTCGGCTTCGGAGCACGGCCTGGAGATGTCGAGAAGGTGAAGGCGATGGGCATCGAAAAATACATCGACCAACAGCTGAACCCGAAATCGATAACTGACACAGTAGCCGAGAATAAGGTTAGGAATCTTGATGTTTTCAGCATGTCCACATCTGAGCTTTTCGCCAAATATCCGAATCCGGGAGCTTTGCTTCGCCAGATCGAAGGCACCAAAAATAATGCGAAGAAGCCCGCTCAAAATGGCATGATGCCACCCGTCGCTCCGCAAGATCCGGCCGATATGTCTGAAGCCGACAAGGCCGAGCGGCGTCAAAAGATCGCTGAACTTTACCGCGAATATGACCTAAAACCTGCCGCTCAGATGCTGCCGCAGATCGTTGGCAATCGAGTACTCCGTGCAGTTTATTCCGAAAAACAGCTGCAGGAAGCAATGGTCGATTTTTGGCAGAATCACTTTAATGTTTACTCAGGCAAAGCCGCCGTTCGCTGGTTTATACCTAGTTACGAACGCGATGTCCTGAGGCCGAACGCACTCGGCAATTTTAAGGATCTGCTCGTCGGAACCGCCCAGCATCCCGCAATGCTTTTCTTTCTGGATAATTTCGAATCGGTTTCGCCAAACGCACAAGCCGGTAATGGGGCAAATGCCGAGCGAATACAGAGAATGATCGCTCAAGGCGGGCAATTTCCGCCGAGAGCCCGCGAACGTTTGAAACAACAGTACGGCGTGAACGACGCTCAACTAGATCAGCGTCTGAAGAACATGCAGAATTCTACGTCTGCCCAGCCGAAGAGAGCGAAACGAGGAATTAACGAAAATTACGCCCGAGAACTGATGGAACTGCACACTCTCGGCGTCGATAACGGCTATACGCAGGCGGATATCGTTGAGGTCGCGAAATGCTTCACCGGTTGGACGATCGCTGATCCGCGAGGCTATCGAAAGGTTGCGGCAAGTACGATCCAGGGAAATGAGGAAAATCGAATCGGCCGATTGCAGCGTCTCCAAGGTGTTCCTGACGACGTCGACAGCGGCGAATTCTATTTCAATCCAAAGGTTCACGACAACGGTGTAAAGACCGTTCTCGGACAAAAGATCAATGAAGGCGGGATCAAGGACGGCCTAAAAGTGATCGATATTCTTGCCGGGAGTCCGGCGACGGCGAAGTTCATCGCCCGCAAGCTCGCCGGTAAATTCGTCAGCGATAACCCGAGCGATGCATTCGTCGGGCGGATCGCCGACGCGTTTCACAGATCGGGCGGCGATATCAAGGTGACGCTAAAGACGATGTTCACGGACAAGGTATTCTACGCTCCGGAAAACTACCGGGCAAAAATTAAGACTCCTTTCGAGTTGGCTGTAAGCTCGATCCGCACGTTAGGTGCAGATACAAATGCGAGCCCGGCACTCCTTGCCATGCTGAATAAGCTCGGCGAAGTGCCATATGGCTATCAGGCCCCGACCGGTTATCCGGACACCGCCGAAGATTGGGTCAATACGGGTGCTCTGCTCGAACGCCTAAACTTTGCCGTCGCGATCGCCAGCAACCGTATTCCGGGGACCAAGGTCGATCTAAAGGCGTATGAACTCAAAAATAAATCCGCCGTTCTCGACCAGGCGATCCAATCGATCCTTGACGGCGATGTTTCAGCAGCGACGCGGGCGAATCTATTAAAACAGCTCGAACAACCACTACCGGAGGTCACGGCCGGGAGTGAAATAAACGATTCCGCGACGACGACGACGATGAGCGGAGCAGGTCAACCGGGCGGCAGACAAAACCGACAGGCTCGTCTGCTCGATCCGACCGGCAATCCGGACGTGTTTAAGGCGGTCAGCCTCGTCCTTGGCTCGCCCGAGTTTCAACGTCAATAGATCTTTAATGATCCATCCTCGGGCCGGCTGTCAGCAATCTGATCGCCGGCCCTTTTTAATAACTTCGAGGCAAAGACTTGATAACATTTATGGCTCAGTCGAGTAATGATCGGTAAAGAGTCTTCAGGTTCGCGATGTGCGATTCGATGGTCAAAGTGTTTCTTGCGAACTCGTATCCGCGATTTGCCAAGTCATCGCGAAAATCTTTGTCTTTGCCTAGTCGAACAAGTTTTTCTGCCAGCTCGCCGGCATTTTGAGTTTCAAACACCTCGGCGTATTTGCCTTCGTCCGAGACCTCGAGGTGCGGCGGAATATCGGACAGCAGGCACGGTTTTTTAGACAGCATTGCCTCCAAAAGGGCGATCGGTAGGCCCTCGTGAAGCGACGAAAAAACGTAAATATCGAGCGAATTCACTACATTCGCGACATCATCACGCCGGCCTAGGAAGTGAACCCTGTCCAATAGACCTGCTTCGCGACAAATTGTGACGCACTGCTCGTATTTATCTTCGCCGCCGGTCTCGGTCCCGCCGACGAGAATAAGATGGGAACTTGGCAGTTCGCCCGCGACCATCGCAAACGCCCGGCAGAGCGTGATCTGATCTTTTCTAAGAGCCGAATAAAAATGGGCGACCATTCCGAATAGTAGAGTGTCTGGCGGCAGTCCGAGTTCCTGCCGCAGTCGAGCGCCGTTGGATTTAAGCCGTTCCGTATCGACGCCGTTATAGATGACCTGAAAATTTTTGGTGACGTCGACCTTTTCTGATCCAGCAAGCCATTCCAAAAGTCCGCTCGAACAAGAAATATTCGCCGACACACGAGGGATCAGAAAGTTCATCGTCGTCCTTTCTTTAAGACCCGAATAGAAACCATGGAAAGTGAGAACGTTTTTTATTCCGGTACCTATCGTTGCCAGATACGCGTGAATTCCTGCTACGGCCTGATGTGTGTGGACGATATCGATCTGTTTGGCTTGGATGAGGCTCCGAAGTTTTCCGACGAGTAATGGATCGATCGGGAACTTGCGCTGAAAACGGTGAAAATCAACTCCTGAGGAACTGAAATCCGTTTCAAGCGTTCCTCCGCCGGTCGCGGCAAAGGTTAGGTCGAGACCGTTCTGTTGAGCGCTGCGACAAACATCGAGGGTCAGCATCTCGACGCCGCCGCGATTTAATGAGTCGAGTATGTGCAAGACCTTCATTTATTAGATATCGTTTACTTTTGACGTTTTCGCGGCTGTCGCTTAGGTTTTATTATTATGGATCCGGAAGTTTTCGTCGTGGTGCCATCATACAATCACGCCCCGTATATCGAAACTTGCCTGCGTTCAATTATCGGTCAAACCTTCCATCCGACCAAATTGCTGGTGATCGATGATGGTTCGAAAGACGACTCGGCGGCTATTATCGAAACGGTTTTGAAGGATTGTCCATTTGCCTCGGAACTCATTGTCCGTGCGAATCGCGGGCTATGCCGAACACTGAACCAAGGACTAGAGCTAAGTGCAGGCAAGTATTTTGCGTATCTCGGTTCTGACGATCTGTGGTGGCCGACATTCATCGAGGCACGGGTGAAAGTGATGGAGCAGCGTTCCGAGGCGGTGCTCGGCTATGGACACGCATTTTTGATCGATGAGGAAGGGAAGGCGTTCGACTCGACGGCGAATTACACGGACTCGTGGGGAAATTATCCTGACGGCAACGGGCGAGAGATGCTACTCAAAGGAATTGCTCCGATCAGCTCGACGATATTCTACCGCCGTTCGGCGATCGAAAATGTCGGGTGGAATGTCGATTCGCGGCTCGAGGACTATGAGATGTATCTCCGCCTGATGAACCTGGGGGAATTCGCGTTTGACCCACAGGAGCTGTCCGCGTGGCGGGATCACGGTTACAATACCAGCAAGAATCGTCTGATGATGCTCGATGAGGTGATCGGAGCCCAGGACCGAAATATGGAGGGATTCGGCCTCGATCGGTCAGAGCTCGATAAAGTGCAGACAGCCACTCGATTCATGTATGCCCGAGATCTTTTGCAGCACGGCGATAAGACTGCTTCTTTGCGGCTTGCGAAGGAGAATTGGCGCGGAGCAACCTCAAAGATCGAGTTATTAAAGTATGTTATGCGCCAATTTGTGCCGATGAGTGTTATCAGATCTTGGCGACGTTTGAAATAGGCGTTCTCGGAAATTATTGTGTCGAGCGAACGAGTAGAAACTGTCAAAACTATCCATATTGAGCCGCGGGCGTCGCAGCTCGGACTCGATCTGCGCGAACTTTGGGCATACCGCGAACTGCTGTATTTTTTAACGTGGCGTGATGTAAAGATCCGTTATAAGCAAACGCTCATCGGTGTCGCGTGGGCGATCTTGCAGCCGGTCGTGACGACGGCGATCTTCACTTTGCTGTTCAGTACGTGGGCACGTTTTGAGACTGGCGATATTGCGTATCCGCTGTTTGTTTTGAGCGCATTGGTCATTTGGCTATTCATTTCGACATCGATCACGGTTGCGAGCAATAGTTTTGTTAATAACGCGAATCTCGTCACCAAGGTCTATTTTCCACGGCTAATCGTTCCTTTTGCGGCGACGCTGGCAAGTTTGTTCGACCTCATTTTCAGCGTAGCGATCTTGCTTATTTTGATGGTCTATTACGGTGTTGTACCGACGGCTCAACTGTTTCTTGCCCCTATATTTATTCTCCTTTCACTTGTTTTGGCGGCGGCGTTCGGAACGTTGCTTTCGGCACTGACGGTTCGGTACCGCGACGTGAAATTTGCGTTGCCGTTTTCGCTGCAGGTGTGGATGATCGCGTCACCGATATTTTATCCGGTTTCGATGTTGTCGGAAAAATGGCGGCTCGTCTTCGCAATAAATCCGTTGACCGGCGTGATTGACGGATTTCGCAGTTCGCTGTTCGGGCTTCCATTCAATTGGCCGATAATCGGTGTTTCGACTATTTCAATAATCGTGCTCTGTTTAATTTCGGTAGTTGTATTCAAACGAATGGAGGATGATTTCGCGGACATTATTTAGGCAATGCAAGTGATAAAAGTCGAACAACTATCGAAGCAGTATGCGATCGGCGGCACAACGCACGATACACTTCGTGATGCTGTCGGCGGCTTTTTTCGGCGTCGATCGGCATCGGCTCGTCAAATATTTAACGCCCTCGATGGCATCAGCTTTACTGTTGACCAAGGCGATACGCTCGGTATCATCGGACGCAATGGTGCGGGCAAATCGACGTTACTAAAAATTCTTTCACGAATTACAAAACCTACATCTGGTACCGCGGAGATCCGCGGCCGCGTCGGCAGTTTGCTCGAGGTCGGCACCGGATTTCACAACGAACTTTCGGGCCGCGAAAATATCTTCCTTAACGGAGCGATCCTCGGAATGAAAAAGTCTGAGATCGCGAGTAAATTTGCGGAGATCGTCGAGTTCTCAGAGGTCGAGAAATTTCTCGACACGCCGGTCAAGCATTACTCGAGCGGGATGTATATGCGTCTGGCATTTTCGATAGCTGCTCATCTGGAACCGGAGGTGTTGATCGTTGACGAGGTTTTAGCAGTGGGCGATGCGTCTTTCCAGAAAAAATGTCTTGGAAAAATGCGCGAGGTCGGGGAGAAAGGGCGAACGGTCATTTTTGTTTCGCACGACATGAATGCGATCACCCGGCTATGCGACCGCGTGATCTGGCTCAAGGACGGCGCGATCCGGATGGACGACGAGGCCAAAAAAGTCGTCGGTGCCTACCTTCACGAACAGGCGAATCTGGGGGCAGAACGGACTTGGGAAGATGGCGAATCCGCGCCGGGCAATGATTTTGCACGACTTAGAAGTTTAAGGGTTTGCGACGAAAACGGCGAAAGTATTCAAACTGCCGATATCAGGCGTCCAATCGGCATTGAAATGACATATCAGATTCTAAGATCAGGAAAGGTAATGGTTCCGAATCTGCATTTTTTCGACGAATCAGGGACGTGCATTTTTGTCTCTCACGACTGGCAAAGTAAATGGCGCAGCGAGCGGCGAACGGAAGGTGAGTATTCAAGCACGGTCTGGATACCGGGCAATTTTCTTTCAGAAGGTTCGATCTTTGTCGGTGCCGCCCTGACGACCTACGAGCCGTTGGAGGTCCATTTTGTCGTGTGGGACGCGGTCACATTCAATGTGATCGACAGCCTCGACGGCGACTCCGCTCGTGGTGATTACGCGGGTCTAATGCCGGGAGTTGTGCGGCCAGTACTGCGTTGGGAAAATAAATAACCAAAATAAATAACCATTATATCTTTCGCAAATAAAAACATGCCTGATCGCCTCTGCCGGTTGCGTTGAGTTCGTCCGTTTCGATTTCCCACTGCGCGATCTGCTCGGCCGTAAAAATACTTTTTTCGACCACGCCGCGATATGCCTTTTCATCATGCATCGAAATGTCTCGAGCATATTGTTCGCTCGCAAAAAACTGAAAGATCTCAGAATCATAGACAATTTTTTCTACGGCAAATCCGTTCGACTCAGCGAGGTGGCGAAAACTATGCTCGGTATATAAAAACAAATGCCTCGGCGGATCTAGTTGAACCCAATTGACGCCGTAAAGTTCCCAAGGGTAGTTGATGAGCGGGATCCGGATCAGGCAGTACTTGTTTGGATTCAAAATGCGATGGATCTGCGAGAGCGATTCAACGGGATCGGGTAAATGCTCGAACGAATGATGGAGCATCACAAGATCGAACTTCGCCGCGATTTCGGCAAGCGGCTTTTTGTAGATCTTTATTCCGCTGGGATAAACGATATCTTGCGCGATAAAAGCATCGGCGCCGGTCAGATCCTTAAAGCCAAAATAATCCAGCGTCCGCAGTAATTTACCGTTTCCACAGCCGAAATCGAGTATTTTAGATTCGAATGTCAGTCCAAGGATCAGTTCCCGCAGCGAATTGGGGAAATTATCGAGGATCCAATCCTTCTTCTTAGACAAATATCTACCGATCGAACCATTACCCGTGACGAGATATTTGCCGGCGAATCGGGCGGCGAGGCGGCTCTTAAAGCCGGATGAAAGTGCAAATGAATTCTCATCTGACAGCGAATAATAGTCGTTTGGATAATACCGGGCGAGGTCGGGAATATCGAGTATTTGAACCGTCCCGCACGCCCCGCATTCGAGATACTCGAACTCGTCCTGCGTTCCGAGCATCATCTCCCTTGCTGTATGGAGCAGATTGTGGGCGGCGTTTCCGCAGATACGGCAGATTTCAGACATAATGGTTTAATAAGTAAGTGGTTTAATAAGTAAATCAAAAAAGTGGTAAGTTGTGAAATAGATGGGCATTTTGAAGAAAACGGCGACCGCGATCGATATTTTCAGGAAAGACGGATTGACCGGCATTTCAAAAAAATTCGAGCTTAAGAAACATATCGCCGAGACCCAAAGATCTGAACGTAAATGGCTCTCGGAAAACGGTACGATCTCGGATCTGGAAGCGCATCGCGTGAGAAAAGAAATCGAAGGTTTCGACCGCCAGCCGTTATTGTCTGTTCTACTTCCCGTCTACAATGTCGATGAAAAATGGTTGAGAAAGTGTATCGACTCGGTGGCGTCTCAGATATACGAGAATTGGGAACTCTGTGTCGCGGATGATCGTTCGCCGAAGCCTCACATTCGTCGCGTCCTAGATGAATATGCCAGGAACGATACTCGAATAAAGATCGTTTACCGTCCCGACAACGGACACATTTCGGCTGCGTCGAATAGTGCGCTTGAGATCGCCATCGGTGAGTTCTGCGTTCTGTTGGATAACGACGACGAACTTTCCCCCGATGCCTTGTTTTGGGTCGCAAAAGAGATATTGGATCGGCCTGAAACCGCGATGATCTACAGCGATGAAGATATGGTCGACGATCAGGGAAAACGATATTCTTTGAAATTCAAACCGGATTTTAGCCGCGATCTACTTTACTCGTTCAATCTTGTCACGCACCTTTCAGCTTACAAGACGGATATTTTGCGAAAGATAGACGGCTTTCGTATCGGGATCGAGGGAAGTCAGGACTATGATCTGGCACTGCGATTTATTGAACAGATCGACGAGCAACAAATACGGCACATACCGAGAATTCTATATCACTGGCGGGCTATCCCAGGTTCGGTCGCCCTCAGCGGCGACGAGAAACCGTACGCGCACGAACGTGCCCGAACAGCTATCCGTGATCACTTCGAACGCGCCGGCATCGTGGCTGAGGTCGAACCGACGCATTTCAACGTTCACCGAGTGCGATACACGCTGCAGGAGCAGCTTCCGAGCGTATCGCTCATCCTGTTCAACAGAAAAGGCAATGACGAAGCGAGGGCAGAGAGGACGTGGCGAGGATTAACCGAATATGAGAACTTTGAGCTTGTTTTTGCAAAACACGAAGCGAGCATATCGACGTCCTTGAATGAGGCGGCGGAGAGATCTACGGGAGCCATTCTTTGTTTTTGCGATGAGAATTTTCTGCCTCAGTCGAAAACCTGGCTCGCCGATCTTGTAGGTTTTGCCGTCCAGCGAAAGATCGGGGCCGCGGGTGGAAAGCTTATTTCCAATGCCTCGCTTGTGATCGGCGGAGCCATTGTCTTAGGCTGTGACGAACTGTGCAATGTTGCTCACGAAGGGTTTTTTGAAGATGAAGCCGGAAATCTCGGACGAAATCAGGTGATCGGCAATTATTCAGCGGTTTCCGCAGGTTGCATGGCTATCCGCCGCGAACTTTTTCTCAAAGTAAATGGATTTAATGCGACGAGGCTTCCAAACGCATTTTTCGATGCCGATCTATGCCTGCGGCTTGGAAAACTGGGTTTGCGAATTGTATTTGACCCGTATACCGAAATGAAGTCGGGTGAAGGTGGCAACACTCGAAGCAAGCCGTCAGATGCTGAAAGGAAATATTTTTCGACCGCTTGGAAAAGCGAGATCGATCACGACCCTTTTTACAATCCAAATTTTTCAGAGGCAGACGGGCGCTTCAAATTGAAAGTCTAGATTCGCCTGCCGAGAGCAAATATTTTGATGAGTGCTAATCCCGCGATGAAGCCTCCGATATGAGCAGCGTAGGCAACTCCGCCGCCGGTCGATGGCGAGAGATAGCCAAGCACAAGTTGATAAACGATCCAGATACCGATTGCGACAAAGGCCGGAACGGTTGTCAGAAAGTTGAAGATCAACGCCCGCACCGTTCGGTTCGGAAATAACAGAATGTAGCCACCGAGAACGCCTGATATCGCGCCGGATGCACCGAGCATTGGGATGATCGAGTCCGGACCCATTACGATCTGGGCTGCCGCTGCCGCGATCCCGCAAACGATGTAGAAGGCAGCGTAGCGAAAATGGCCGAGGAGATTCTCGAGATTATCGCCAAATATCCATAAAAACAGCATATTCCCGCCGAGGTGCATGATGCTGCCGTGCATGAACATCGAGCTGAGAAAGTTGAAATAGACCGGTAGCGGCGTCGGAAAATGATTCACTTCTCCGAGAATTCTACCTGAATCGTCCTTCAGCGCGATCAACCCTTGCAGATCTACGCCCGAAACGATCTCTTTCGGCACGAGCGAAAACGCATAGGTGAAAGAATCGTTATTGCCCAACTGCTGGAGCAGTAAAAATACGATAATGTTCACACCGATGAATGCATAGTTTACGATCGGTGTGATCGTCCGGTCAGAATTGTCGTCGCCAATTGGGAACATAGTCTTAATACCTCGATCGATTTATCCGAGCCCTGCCTCTGACGGAGTTTTCATCAATTCATAACCTTCCGAACGGGCAACGAAGGTGGCGGCGGTCAGGTCGCCGACCACATTTAGTGTAGTGCGGCACATATCAAGAACGCGGTCGACACCGAGGATGATAGCGATCAATGCGGGATCAATGCCGATCATCGCGAGGATTCCGATGATGAACGGGATCGAACCGGATGGCACACCAGCCGTGCCGATGCCGCCGAGTATCGCCAGGTAAACGACCATTAACTGAACACTGAGTGTCAGATCGACCCCCGCCAGCTGGGCGAGAAAAAGAACGGTCACGCCCTCGTAGAGTGCGGTGCCGTTTTGGTTGGCGGTTGCGCCCACAGTCAAAACGAAGTTGTTTATATCCTTTGGAACGCCGAGGTTTTCATGCGAAACGCGGAGTGCGGTTGGCAGCGTGGCGTTCGATGACGAAGTCGAAAAGGCTGTAACAATTACCGTTCGGGTTCGCTTAAAAAACTCGATCGGATTGATCTTCGACAAGAACCAAAGTGAAAGGGAATAGACGCCAAAAAAATGGATCAATAGCCCCAGCATGACCGTAATTACGAACCATGCCAGCGATTGCAGCAGATCGAGGCCGAATTGGGAAATATTATTGAACAGCAGACAGGCCACCGCGTAAGGGGCGAATTTCATGATGATATCGATGATCTTCGTCGTTATCGCGAATACCGATTCCATCAATTTTACGAATGGCTCTGATACGGGTGCGGGCAGCAAAGTGATTGCTATGCCGACGATCAATGCGAAGAACATGATGTGCAACATGTTTGGACTCGAACCCGAGATCGAGTTGAAAACATTGCTCGGGACGATCGTTTTTACGGCCTGCATCAATGCGGAATCGGATCCTGCTGACTCGGCTGCCTTTTTCTGAGCCTCGTTCGCCGTAACGGCACCGCTACTGAATTTTTGCTTCAGCTGGGCCGCTATCTCGGGACTTATCCGCTCACCCGGCCTGATCGTATTCGCAAGGCCCAGGCCGATCACCACTGAGATCGCCGAGATGATCAGGCAGTAGGCGAATGACTTGAGCCCGATGCGGCCAAGCTTTCGAATGTCGCCGATTCCCGCAACCCCGACAACCAATGACGCAAAAACGAGCGGCACTACGATCATTAGCAACAGATTTAGGAAAACCGTTCCGACCGGTTGGGTGATATTAGACACAACCCATGTGACATTCGGATTGGTCCCGCCGAGCGTCCAATTAACTGCGAGGCCGCCAAAAACTCCGACGATGAGTCCGATCAGGATTTTCGTATGCAGTGCCATGCCCTTAGGCTTATCCGCCGTTTCGTCGTCGAGATCGGTGTCTAACTCGCGTTCGTAGCCATCCGCCGGTGATTGATCTTTTTCGGTTTCGTTCATTTTAGTTTTTGCCCGTAACTTATTGGAATGATGATCTGCTTCAACTAAATCTCAAGATGCCGGACCGGTAGAGAAACTTGTCGACATCGTGAACTGAATGCTTGGTCTTGAGAGTTTAGCAAATAAGCTCGGATTTGGGTATCATTTAGCGTACTAACCGTTAACTATGAGGAATTTCTGCAGTAAATGAATAACCTAAAGTACTTGGTTTTGATCCTGATGGCAGTACTCGCCACTTTTACGGGCGATGTGACGGCGCAGCAGCGATTTGTTGCGAATCTTTCGGGTTTGCAAACTGTGCCGGCAAATAGTTTGGCTAGTCGAATGGTGTGCGAAGCCATTCTCGAACCTTCGCCGATCTCGCCTGGTAATTTGCAGCTCAGAATCGGGGCGATCGGTGGCGATGCGTTCCCGCAGGGCACCTCAATTTCACTGCACAAAGATGCGACCGTCGGCGAAACTGTTGCTGCATTCTCGTCCGGTCCAACCGGCAGTACGCCGGGTTCCTGGTTCATTGCAACTGCCGTAAACGAAGCCGATATTGCGTTGTTGCGTCAAAACCGATGGTATTTACAGGTTACGACGCCTGGTGCCCCGAACTCTCCGATCCGGGGACAGATAAAACTCGCAAATGAAACCTACAACGATTACGACGCGGATGGGCGAACGGACATCCAAGTCTATCGGACGACTACCAACACGTTTTACGCTCTCAGCAGTCTGAACGGTGAACTGTTTCAACAGCCGCTGGGCCAACAGGGTGATTCTGTTTCGCTGACTGTGGATTTTGATGGTGACGGCAGATCGGATTTCTCCACCGCGAGGTACAACGCTGAGGTTTTGTGGAGAGTTCGAAAGAGTACGACAGGGCAGATCGATGAGACACGGTGGGGAAGTTCAACGCTCGGTGATTTTTTTGCCGCGGCGGATTATGACGGCGACGGGAAGTTTGATCTGGCCGTTTTTCGTGCGGGCGTATGGCATATCATCGAGAGTTCGACCGGGCATTATCGTTATGAATATTGGGGTACGAGCGGCGACGCTCCGGCACCGAATGATTTTGATCGAGACGGAAAGGCCGATCTAACGGTTGCCCGCAGCGAAGGCGGTCAGCGGGTTTGGTACACGCGGTTGAGTTCGAACGGAGCGACGCGAGCGACCACTTGGGGGCTAAGCAGCGATGCATTTTTCACTGGACGCAGTGATTTTGACGGCGACGGAGCGGCTGACCTGCTGGTCATAAGGAATGTCTCCGGCCAGCGAAATTTTTGCGTTCTCCGCAGTTCAGACTCACAGCTGCAAGTGATCCCGTGGGGTCTATCGTCAGACGTCGTAAAACTTGGCGATTATGACGGCGACGGCAGAACCGACCCTGCAGTAACCCGAGCGGTTAACGGTCAACGCGTTTTCTATATTCTACAAAGCACGACCGCCACTGTCCGGTACGAAACATTTGGCCTCGCCGGCGATTTTTGATCCATGTACGAATCTATCCATTTCAAATCAAAGGGACGAGCCACCACCAACGCTTCGAATCACGAGGTACTGTTAAAGTTACGGGCGATCGTTGGTGACGAGCATGTCATCGCCGATCCCGAAAGGGTCGAGCCGTACGGTGCGGATGCAGTCAAGGAAAAGTTCCCGCCCGAAGCTGTAGTGTTTCCTGAATCGACCGAGCAGATGGTCGCGATTTTACAGCTTGCGAATGAGTCCTTGTTTCCGGTAACAGCTCGTGGCGGCGGCGTCGGGTACACTGGCGGAGCGGTGCCGATCGATGGCGGAATTGTTATCGGAACTGACCGGATGAATAAGATCCTTGAGATCAGCGCGGACGACCTGTACGCCGTCTGTCAGCCCGGAATAACAACCTTTGAATTGCAGCAGGCGGTTGAGAAACAGGGGTTGATGTTCGCTCCTGACCCGGCGAGCTACAAAGACTCGTTCATCGGCGGCAATATCGCCGAGAACGCGGGCGGTATGCGAACTCCGAAGTACGGCGTCACGAAACATCACGTACTCGGTTTGGAAGTAGTAACTGCGACCGGCGAGATCATTCGAACTGGCGGCAAAACTGTGAAGAACGTCGTCGGGTTCGACCTGACCGGTCTGATGTGCGGCAGCGAAGGAATGCTCGGAATAATTACCGAGGCAACACTTAAACTGCTTCCGATGCCGGAGGCGACCTCGACCGTACGGGCAAACTTTCGCTCGATGGAGGCCGCGTGTAAAGTGCTCACGAAGTTTACGCCGGAAGGCCTGCTGCCGATGGCGATGGAGGTCATCGACAAATACTGCGTCGCTGCCATCGAAGAAAATTTTGCCTTCGGCCTTTCAAAAGATGCCGGAGCGATATTGCTCGTTGCGGTCGACGGTTCCCGAGAGGAAGTCGAGCGAAACGCCGAGACGATCGAACGAATTATCGGCGAGAACGGCGGTTTTGATATTCTCCGTGCGAAGTCGAAAGAAGAGGAAGATAGGCTGTGGGATGTACGCAGAGCGATCTCGCCTAGCCTGATGAAATACGGCACGCTCAAGATCAACGAGGACGTCGTCGTCCCGCGTTCCAAGGTTCCCGAACTGGTTGCCGGCGTCGAAGAAATAGGCAAACGGCACAATACGTTCGTCGCCAATTTCGGCCACGCCGGTGACGGCAATATTCACGTCAATTTTGTCATTGACCGCGAGGATTCCGCAGCGGTCGCCCGTGCCCGCGAGTGCGTTTCCGAAACGTTCCTGCTCTCCGTTGCCCTTGGCGGCACCATCTCCGGCGAACACGGCATCGGCTATGTCAAATCTCAATACCTCTCATACGCCATCGACAAACCGACCCTCGAAATAATGAAAGGCATCAAAAAAGTCTTCGACCCGAACGGAATCCTGAATCCGGGAAAGATGTTTGTTTGAATCTAACTTTATCTTAGGGAATCACGGCACTGGGTTAGCCGCTTTTCTGCCATTTTTGCAAATTCCTTTCTTTCAAACCAACGATCTTTCTGATCGCGTTCGTAATACTGAAAATTTGAGATGTTGAAACTGAACGAATTTCTTGAAATCAAGTATGTTTCCGAGCTATTCCAAAATGCACCAACAGTTTCTTTTGAAAAGTCTTCTATAGGACTGGAATGAAATATACTCCACTCCTATCTTTCAGTTTCATAATTCTGTCGCCGAAAATAAGGAATCTCAATTTCGCCTCTCTCAAAAGTTTTTAAGGAAAATTTCTGATCCAGATATCCCCGATTTTTATTGAACTGTGTGATCAGGACACCGTCCGGCGAAATTTCATACACTCTTCGCCCGTCCCGGTAAACCGTCGATTGTCCACATGGCTCGTCGTAGAAAACAACAATTTCGCCACGCAGGTCATTTGGTATGAGGAATAATTCAGGCTCAGCCTTGCGAATGTAGTACGAGAGCAAAAAAACTCCCACGATCAACGGAATTGGGATAAGGCTAACGATGATTTTAGTTAGTAAATTAGCTTTTCCGGCCCAAACGAGAATAATTCCGACGAGTAAACCAATGATCGGAATTCCGAAAAGATAAACAACTCCTAAATTCAAATATCCAGTAAGGACCGAAAAAAGAACGACGAAAACTACTCCCGTTATAAAGAGCCCATTTCCTCTTTTATTGGTTTTCTCTACCATATTCTAGGTAACCAAAAATCTTGTGAGCCGACTCATCCCCGCAAAGGCATCGACCAAAAAATTATTCTGTCCGCCGCCGACGATCCAGGTTTCGATGTTTTCCTTTTGGCAGAGGATGGCGGCTTCGAGTTTGGAGTTCATTCCGCCGGTTCCGAGGCCTGAGTCGCGTTCCTCGACGAGGGATTTGGCTTCGGCGATATTTTTTATCTCCGGGATCAGTTTAGCGTCCGCATGAAGGTGCGGGTTTTTGTTGAAGAGACCGTCGATGTCGCTGGCGAGCACGAGCAGGTCGGCCTTTATCAGGACGGCGACGAGAGCTGAGAGTTTATCGTTGTCGCCCAACAGGATTTCCTCGACCGAGGTTGTGTCATTCTCGTTGATGATCGGCAGGTAGTTGTAGTTGAGCAGTTCGGTGATCGTGTTCAGCGTATTTTGGCGCGAAGTTTCGTTCTCGAAATCGCGATAGGTCATTAAGCACTGTGCGGTCGAAATGCCAAAATCGCTGAAAACCTCGTGATAGATCCGCATCAGCATTGGCTGTCCGATGGCGGCCATTGCTTGTTTTGATTCGACAGCGCGTCCGGCGTCTTTGATATTGATGTACTGCTTCGCCGTCGCGATCGCACCGGACGAGACGAGCACGATGTCATATTCGTCGCGCAGCTCAAGTATCTGCCGCCCGATGTCCTCGATCTTGCCTCGCGAGATGAGTTTAGTGCCGTTCGTGAGTGTGGATGTGCCTATTTTTAGGACAAGTTTTTTCTTCATCTAAATTTATTTTCACCACAGAGGCACAGAGCAGGAAAAGAGATTTCGCCACAGATTTCCGCGGATGACGCGGATAAGAACTTTAGTTTCGCCGACTTTTTCCGGATCTGCGTCACCGCGTTCATCTGCGTCAAAAATCTTCATTTCCTAATCTGCCCACTTCCAAAAACGAACCATTTGTTCGTTAATAAATGTTCCGCACCGAGCGGGCCGCGAAAATGTAGTTTCTGGGTTGAGATGGCGATCTCTGCTCCGAGGCCGAATTCGCCGCCATCGGTGAATCTTGTCGAGGCGTTGTGGTAAACAGCGGCACAATCGACGGCATTCAGGAATTGCTCTGCGGTTTCCGGATTCGCCGTTACGATCGACGCCGAGTGGCCACCGGAATATTTGTTGATCTTTTCGATCGCCTCGCCTGCATTCTTTACGATACCGATCACGATCTTTGCTGATAGGAACTCTTCATACCAGATGTCATCATTTGGAATCTGAGACACGGCTGCATCGGCACGGCATATTCGCTCATCACCGAAAACCTCGATATTCTCGCTTCCAAGTGCCTCGACGAGTTCCGCGATCCTAAATGTCATTTGCGGTAGATTTTCGTCGATCAGGATCTTGTCGAGGGCGTTACACACACTTAAACGCTGTTTGCCGTTTAGAGCGATCGCCAATGCCATATCGAAATCGGCTTCGCTATCGATGTATAAAAAGTTATTTCCGCGACCGCTGACGATCACGGGTGCCTTGGAGTTTTTCAACACAAAATCGATCAAGCCTTCGCCGCCACGCGGAATGACGAGGTCAAATTTTTCTGATTCGCCGCAAACGAGAGCCTGCGTCTCCTCGCGGGAAATATCAAGATAGCGAACAAGTTCAGTATCTGCATCGTTTTCAGCCAAAGATTGCCGCCACAGACCGGCGAGGACGAGATTCGTGTAGCGAGCCTCTTTCCCGCCCTTGAGAAGGATCTTATTGCCTGCCTTCAGGGCAATTATCGCTGCCTCGATCGATACATCGGGTCGAGCCTCGTAAATGATCAGGATCGTGCCGAATGGGACCAGTCGATTCTCGATCCGCAAGCCGTTTTGTTTCGTGTGCGAAGACATCACCCGTCCGGTTGGATCGGGGGCGGCGATAACGCTACGCACCGACGCGATCATGCTATCAACCTTAGCCGCGTTTACTTTCAGCCGATCAAGGATCACCGCATCGTCGGGCGGGCACGCGGCGACGTCTAAACGATTAGCCTCAACGATCGCGTCCTTACTGTCGGATAACAGTCTCGCCAAGCTATCCAAAATGCCATTTTTCAAATCATTGTTCATCACTCTCAAAATTCTACTATATAATGTCGCTTCACCCCGTTTTGATTGCTGAAGGAGACTGTCGATGAAAAAGTTTGCACTACTATTCTTGTTACTAAGTGTTTCGGCCGTGACGACTTTAGGTCAGAAAAAGACTTTCATCTTGGTTCGCCACGCCGAAAAGAGTACTACCGGAGATGCTGAGATGATGGCAAAGGGCGACCCTGATCTTTCGGTTGAAGGGCGTGAGAGAGCTGAGCGTTTCGCTAAAAGGGTAAAAAAATACAGGCCGGGCGAGATATTTTCAACAGAATATAAACGGACGCGGCAAACTGCGGAGCCAATCGCGAAACTCCGCGGCAAAGCGATTCAAACATACGATGCGGCAAAGCAGACAGATCTAATATCGTCGATATTTACTGCGAAGACGAAGCGTTTTTTGATAGTAGGCCACAGCAACACTATTCCGGCTCTTGCTAATCTCTTGTTTAAAAAAGATATCTTCAAAAACCTGCAAGACAGCGAGTACGGGGTTTTTTGGGTGGTGCGCACCGAAAAGGGAGAGGTTACGAAGGTTGATGTTTTTCCTTTCTGATAATGACTAGCTGGGACTAGCTCGGACTAGTTGGTATAGACGGTCTCCGAACTATTTTTTTGGCACCGTTTTGGCAAAATATCCCTGTCGGTGGGCGACCTTTACTTTATCTTTCACCATTTGCGGATTGGCTAGTTGAATCTCGATCTTTCGGAAAGAGCCGTCATATAATTGATTCGTCGGTTCGTAAGCGATCAAATACTGTGACCGCATTTCTTCCTCGATCTGTTTGAAAGCTTCGCGGAGTTCGCGTTCGTCACGTGGGAAAAATGCGCGACCGCCGGTTCGCTCTGCGATCTTGTTCATCGAGCCTTTATCGACACCGCCGTAAAAATTATCACCGACGCCGACCGCATAAATAATTGCCTCAGATTTTAACGCCGCCTGAACTGCCTCATCAAGCTTTTTCTTTCCCGAGGTGTTCACGCCGTCTGAGAGTAGAATGATCGCTCGCCTCGTGCGTTCCGGTGCCGGTCCTAAAACCTCGTCTGCCGTTATCCAGATCGAATCCCAAATCGCCGTCGAACCGGCCGTCATCTGATTGTCGCCCGACGCGGGGGGCGTGCCGGCGACCACTCCGCCGCCAATATATCCCGACGGCGGCGTGAACTGCACGCGGTCGACGGCCCGTCGGAGCCTGGTCATATTGTTTGTCATGCCCTGCTCGAGCGTTGAATCGCCGGTGAACGAGATCACTGCGACTTCGTCTTTAGCGGGACGAACGACGGATTCGAGAAATGAGATTGCCGCTGACTTTTCCTCCGGCAGAGTTCTCTCCTGAGAGATGCTTGTATCGATCAATATCGCAAGACTCAGCGGCAGGTCAACCTGTTTTGAAAAAGTAGTGATCTCCTGCAACTGACCGTTTTCCAGTAACTTTACGTCACCCTGTTTGAGGTCGGTCAGCAGACGCCGGTTTCGGTCCTGGGCGGTGAAAAGAACGTTGACGAGTTCCGTGTCTACCTTGATCACCTCGTCATCTTCGCTGACCGGAGTCGGAGTCGGAGTCGCGGAGGTCGTCGTTTTTGGGTCCGGTGTTTGAGCCTTGGTAAACGAGAGACCGATGACCGACGCCGAGAAAAGGCCGAGAGTAATCGCAATCAATAATAAATTTTTCCGCGAAACCATGATCTGTTGCTCCCAACGCCTATTTCAGGCTGTCCTTGATTGCTCGATAACTCGACTTGGTCCTGATCTTCATATCTTTGC
>JAYSZT010000051.1:0-2370 GCA_043737915.1 Acidobacteriota bacterium | reverse complement strand
AACCAACGCCCGCAACAACGAAACCATAGTAAAAAGGCTGAAACCCCAAGGATTCAGCCTTTTTTAATTACTGTATGAAAAAATTATTCGGGAACTGAGCCCGAGATTTTTCTTCGTGTCGTCTCGCCGGTCGCCAAGACTGGAATTCCTTGGTCGACCTCGTCGTGGGGACGGGCGATCACGTGAACTGATGTCACCGTTCCTACCCGCCGAGCAGCGGCGGCACCGGCATCTACTGCTGCCTTCACCGCACCGACTTCGCCGCGAACGATGGCTGTTACAAGACCGGCATCGATCTTTTCATAGCCAACGAGAGTCACATTAGCAGATTTAACCATCGCGTCGGCCGCCTCGATCATTGCGACCAAACCAAAACATTCGACCATTCCAAGTGCTTGCATAGGTACTCCAAATAGAATCTTATCTTCTCTTACGCAAATAGAAAATCACTATCGCTAGAAATCCTTTTTCTATAAACATTTCGGACAAAGATCGCTGCCGTTACAGACAAGGTAGAAACCTCTTATTTCATAAATATCGTTAAAAAAACGACACCGCCCGCAAGAATAAATACGAGAAAGCAAAAAAGGACGAAAACACGGTTTGAACCAGTTCCGGGCTCCTCCCAAACAACTTGTTTTGGCTTTCGCTGGCCGGCACGAGATCTTCGTCGCTCGGCCGCAGCCGTTGCCAACTTCGAGTTCTTTTCTGACTTCGATGCGATCAGATTCCCCGAATTACTCGCAACTTCGGATTCTTCTAAAGCATTAAACTCTCCGACCTCGGCAACCACCGGCTTTCCACAAGCGTAGCAATAATAAGTTCCATCACGAACATCGGCTCCGCAAGATATACAAACTGCTTTTTCGAGAATTTCTTCGGCCATTTGTTAGCTGATGGTAGTAAAAATATCCTTTTCTTCGCCCAGATCACGCGCGGAAGGCGTGAGGATCGTCTTCTTGGTTATGTAGATGCGTTTGTTATTGTTAACCGCTCGACGAACATCGTCTTCGCTAACAAAATCAACCGGAATCGGAGCTTTCTCCGTCTCCGCAATAACCGGCGGATAAACGTGATGCACTATCGTTGCGGGTTTTGGCTCAATAGGCTTGACCACCTCTACAACGTTTGCCGTGATCGGCGTCGAGACCCGACTGTTCAGAAAACTATCAACCAAAGCCAGGATTTTGCCTTTGTTGACCGTTTTTGGTTTCGAAACGGGTTGCGATGCGGGCACATTTATTATTGGTGTCGAACTCTCAGACTTCGACACCGGTTTCGTCTCGAACGCGACACGCTTGATATCCATCAAATGGATCGGTGAAATGTTGTCCGAGGTTACATTTCCGCCCCAAGACCCGCAGCCCAATGTCATCGAAGGCGAAAGATCGGTCGAAAATCCGATCGCGCCGTGAGTCGTGGGCGAATTAATAATAATTCTCGCGGTCGGCATTTCCTCGCCAAACTTAATTGCTGCTGCCTTGTCCTGTGTATGCATCCCGGATGTGTGCCCCATTCCGCCGTACTGCAGTATTTCGATGCACTTCGCCGCACCCTGTTCGACGCCGTCAACAACAAAGAAGGCGAGAGTCGGCGAAAGTTTTTCGATCGACCAAGGGAAATCTCTACCGACACCGCCGCAATCCGCGAGCAGGCATCGCGTGCCCTCGGGAACGCTCACGCCCGCTAATTCAGCGATAAAAGCCGCTGACTTCCCCACGATACCGGAATTTAGAGTCCGTTGCGGCGTTAGTAATATTTTTCCGACTAATTCCGCCTCCGAAGCATTAAGAAAATGACCGCCCTGGCTACGAAACTGTTCGCGAACCGAGTCAGCGACAGATGCATCTACAACCACGGACTGCTCAGACGCACAGATCGTTCCGTTATCAAAACAGGTGCTGGTCAAAATATCGGAAACCGCTTTCGAAATGTTCGCTGTGCGTTCAATAAACACCGGCACGTTACCGGGGCCAACGCCGAATGCCGGTTTTCCAGAGGAATATGCCGCTCGAACGAGTCCGGTTCCGCCCGTTGCGAGGATCACAGCAGTCCGCTTGTGCTTCATCAGAACATCCGTGCCCTCGATCGTTGATAGTGTAAGACAGCGAATGGCGTCCGCGGGAAGGCCGTGTCTCATGCCAACGTCAAGCATTATTCGGGTCGTTTCAGCAATACATCTTACCGCGGACGGATGAGGAGACAAGACGATCGTGTTTCTAGATTTGATCGCAATTAATATCTTGAATATCGCGGTCGAAGTTGGATTAGTGGATGGAATGATCGCGGCAACAACACCTCTTGGAGATGCGATCTCGACAATGCTGTCCGTTTGAGAAACAACACCGACGGTTTTTAGGTTACGAAAAT
>JAYSZT010000050.1:0-5739 GCA_043737915.1 Acidobacteriota bacterium | reverse complement strand
GATCGGGATGAATTGGATCGCAATGGTCGAGATGATGATCGCGATGGTGCAGGCGATGCCGCCTTCGATGCCGTAAGTTGTTCCAGTCAGCCACGTCGGGCCGCTGTCGATTTCTTTGAGTAACGGATTCGAGGTGATCTCAGTCAAACCCGAGACCTCGATTCCGAAGATCGATCCCTGCGTAAAGTTCCACATCAGGTGCAATCCCCAGACAAACCACAGATCACGCGTTTTCAGATAAGCTATGCTGAACCAGATGCCGGCGAGAATGGTGTTCAGGGTTGAGATCGATCCGGCGTTCGGGTTGCCGACGTGAACGGCTCCAAAAAAAAGTGACGTCAGCAAGATCGCAAGCCAAGCGAGACCATTACGCTCAAATGTTTGCAGGATGTATCCGCGAAATAAAGACTCCTCGAACGCCGCTGCAACCGCGAAAACTAAAAAGGATATCACGAGCGAACTTGCGACCGCATTAGCTCCTTCATCTAGATTTAAAACGAACCTTTCCCCGCCGAGGGCAAACGCGATCAGCACAGAGAGACCCAGCGTCACCGCTCCCGCGACGCAGCCAACAACAAGATGTTTCAACCAGCCTTTAGTAAATGACGCCCCGAGAGCTTTGTATGGTAAATTCTCCAGCCACTTCCCACAAATCCAGCCGATCACGATTGCCGGGATAAGCGAAAGAACTGAATTCACAACCAAGATTAGAGACGAATTGTTCCTAATGCCCAATCCAGCGGCCGCGAATGCGACTTGATTGACCGTAGCGAGTATTACGGAGACGAATATGAACGCGAATAGAAAGATCCCAGCCCGCCAAGCGCTTCGCAAGTTAGTATTCTTGTCGATGAGAAGATATTTGAAATTGATCATCGCCGCATTGATTCTACCCAATCGGCGGCTAGCGGACAACGGCCGTTAAGTGACTCCGGCGTTTATGTTAAACTTGGTCTCGTGCAGAACCAGAACGATCCAAAAAAGCGACGCAAAACGCCCTGGGTGATGGGTGCTGCTGTTCTCGTGCTTTTCGTGCTACTCGTCCTGCTTCAATCTTCGAATCTCTGGAAGAACCTGACCATCGAAACGTCCAGTGACCTCGTTCTGCTCTACGCACTCTCGTCACTCAACTTCATCGCGTTTATAATCTTCGGCTTTATCTTCCTGCGCAGCATTTTCAAGCTAATGCGCGAGCGGCGCACGCTGGAACTTGGTTCGCAGATCAAGACGCGGCTTCTGTTGTACTTTTTCGCGGTCAGCCTGATGCCGATCATCGCGATGGCGGTCTTCTCGTATCTGTTCATGAACCGGGCACTCGACCGCTGGTTCACTGAGATCCCGGCGAATGTTCTGCAAGAGACAAGAAAGTTGGAGCAGCGAACGATTACCAATCGTACCGTTAAGCTCAATGAAACCGCGAAAATGCTGGCGACGACGCTCGAAACCGGAATGCCGTCGAGCGATGAACTTCGCCGCGTCGCGGAGGCCGGCGGATTGTCTTATATCGAGATCGAAACGGCGAAGAAGGTTCCGCTCAGCTTTTTCGCGAAAAAAATTCCCGCCGATCAAAAGGCGGAACTCGACGCTATTCTGCTCGAAGCCCGTGCTGAAGCTCCCGACGCTTCCATTCTGCGTGACGGCCGCGGTTTTGACGTCGCCGTCGCTCCGATGTTAGGCGGACGAACTCTGATCGTTGTGCCCGATCCATTTTCCGAAGAAAGCATCAGCCAGATCGTCGATAATTCGATGGTCGAGTTCGAGCGTCTGAAAGAGAAACAGGTAACGATCCGGCTGGTCGGTTTGCTGACGCTCGGAGTGTTAACGTTCCTGTTGATTTTTGCTTCGATGTGGATCGCCTTTTATATCGCCCGCGGCCTCACGGCCCCGATCAAGGCTTTGGCATTGGGAGCCGACGAGATCGCAAAGGGGAACCTTGGGCACCGCGTCGAGGTTCTCGCTGAGGATGAACTCGCACTGCTGGTCGCTGCTTTCAACGGCATGTCGGCTCGTTTAGAGAAGAACTCTGCCGATTTGAGCGAAGGCCGAAAGTACATCGAGACCGTACTTGAAACACTCCCCACCGGAGTTATCTCGTTCGATGCAGAAAATCGGGTTGGCACGATAAATCGAGCCGCGATAAACATCCTACGGCTCAATGACGATAATTTATCCCGCGTCGAACTAACATCATTATTAAATGATGAAAACGGTGCAATCCTTGAACGGTTGATAAATCGAGCTAAGCGTATCGGGAACGCTTCGGAACAAACCGTGTTGAGGCCGGATCAGCCCGACGGTGTTTCGGAACCAGAAACAGGACTTACTGTTGCGCTGACAGCGTCCGCGTTGCCGGATGAAAACGGAACGGTTTTGGTAATTGAGGATCTTTCAGAATTGATCGCCGCTCAACGTGCTTCGGCGTGGCAGGAGGTTGCACGACGAATGGCTCACGAGATCAAAAATCCTCTGACGCCGATACAGCTTTCTGCCGAACGGATCGCGAAACGATTCGCGTCTAGCCTTTACATCGAGAATGGCGGCGGCCAGCGGGTTAAGGACCTCGGACCGATCGGCGAAGTGGTTGAGGAAAGCACGTCGACCATTCTTCGCGAAGTGAGTTCGCTGAAATCAATGGTCGACGAGTTCTCAAGATTTGCCCGCCTTCCCGACGCAAAGCTCGCGATCGGGAATCTGAACGAGATAGTTCAGCAGGCCGTCGCATCGTATGAAGGTAGATTTCCCGACATCGCGATCGATTGCGAACTTGGGAACGATATTCCGGATACCTTGATCGACGCAGAACAGTTAAAACGAGTATTTGTTAATCTGATCGAGAACGCGACGGAATCCTTCGAAAGTGCGAGCGAGAACAAACGAATCGCGGTAAAAACTCGTCATGACATAGCCCGCGACCTGTTGGTAGCTGAGGTGTCGGATAACGGAAAGGGAATCAGTAAGGCGGATCTACAAAAACTCTTTCAGCCCTATTTCTCGACGAAGGGACGCGGCACCGGCCTTGGACTGGCGATCGTCAGAAGAATCGTTAGCGAACATTACGGAAAGATAAACGCTGTCGCCAACCAACGACAAGGTGCAAAGTTTATAATTGAACTGCCGGTGGGCGGTTAAACAAATAGATGTCAGATTCAATATTAATAGTTGACGACGAACGCGGAATCCGCGAGTCGCTTACCAGCGTTTTGCGGGACGAGGGTTTTGAGGTTGACACCGTGTCATCCGGCGAAGATTGTCTTGAGCTAACGAAGCGGCGTCATTTTGCTTGTATTTTGCTCGATATCTGGCTCGGCGATGGGATCGACGGCCTCGAAACGCTGGCAAGACTTACCGAAGAGGGAATTGATTCAACAGTTGTCATGATCTCCGGCCACGGGAACATCGAGACAGCTGTCAGATCTACGAAGCTCGGTGCGTTCGATTTTATCGAAAAGCCGTTGAGCCTCGAGCGCACAGTGATCACCATTAAGAACGCGATCCGTCAGCGCGAACTGAAGCGGGTCAATGAGCAACTGCAAAGCGATCTCGCTGACGAATACATAATGGTCGGCGAATCCGTCGCCATGCGAGCCCTTCGAAAGCAAATATCGATCGTCGCTCCGTCCGACGGACGTGTGTTGATATCAGGCGAGAGCGGCACAGGTAAAGAGCTTGTCGCACGGGCGATCCATGCACAATCAAAGCGTCGTAACTCTCCGTTTGTCGAGATAAATTCGGCTGCGATCCCTGAGGAATTGGTCGAGTCCGAATTGTTCGGTCATGCCAAGGGTGCATTTTCCGGTGCGATGAAATCTAAAAAAGGGAAGTTCGAAGTTGCCGACGGAGCGACACTTTTCCTTGACGAGATAGGCGATATGTCGCCGCGTGTACAGGCGAAAATGCTTCGCGTGCTCGAGGAGCAGAGGTTTGAACCCGTCGGGAGCAACACGCCTATATCCGTCGACGTTCGTGTCGTCTCGGCGACCAATAAGCCGCTCGAATCGTTGATCGAGAACGGCAATTTTCGATCCGATCTATTTTACCGGCTAAACGTGATCCCATTTCAGATCCCACCGCTCCGCGAGAGGTCCGAGGATATTCCGTTACTCGTTGAGCATTTTAATCAGAGGTTTTCAGCGGACTACGGAAAACAGCCTAAACAATTTAGGGATGCGGCGATGGAAAGGCTTCAGGCCAACGATTGGCTGGGAAATATACGCGAATTAAAGAACACGGTCGAACGCATAGTGATTATGTCAGCGAAACAAATAATCGCGGCCGACGACCTGCCCACTATGGAAACATCTAACGAAAAACCGTCGATGAATTTTAGATTTCCAAATTTTAAAGACGCTACTGATGCCTATCAACGCGAATTCATCCAGCATAAACTGGCCGAGCACGACGGGAACGTAGCCAAAGCGGCCGAAGAAATGGGTGTCGATCGGAGCCATCTCTATCGCCGTATTAGAAATCTCGGGATCAAATCGTAAGCTTTGCCGCAAAGGGCACAGAAAGCACAAAACTAGGAAAAGATTCGCAAGAACTCCATCTAATTTTGTGTCGTCTGTGCCTTTTGTGGCTAATAGCTTATTTTTTAGTGACCGGAAATCCGCGTTTCATCATTAATGCGTCTACATTTGGATCGCGACCGCGAAAGTTGCGATATGCCTGAGCCGGGTCGATAGTGTTGCCGACTGAGAAAATGTATTTAGTAAGTCTGGCAGCGACGTCCTTGTCATACGGCCCCTTGGCTTCGGTAAATGCTCCGAACGAGTCAGCCGTCAACACATCCGACCAGAGGTAGCTGTAATAGCCGGCGGAATAGCCGTCACTCGAAAAAACGTGGCCGAATTGCGGCGTACGGTGACGCATGACGATCTCGCTAGGCATTCCGAGATCTGCGAGCGTTTGCTTCTCAAAAGCATCGGGATCGATCTTTTTATTGCCGGCAAGGTGGAGTTTCATATCGACCAAGGCACTGGACAAATATTCTACCGTTGCAAAGCCCTGATTAAATGTCGCCGCTTTTTTTATCTTGTCTACCAACGCCTGCGGAATCGGTTTGCCGGTTTCGTAGTGGAGCATGAATTTTTGCAGAACTTCAGGCGTCGAGACCCAATGTTCGAGCAACTGTGAAGGAAATTCTACGTAATCGCGAGCCACGTTCGTTCCGGAAACACTCGGGTACGTCACGTTGGACGACAGGCCATGCAGAGCGTGACCGAATTCGTGAAACATTGTCGTGGCGTCATCCCACGAGATAAGAACGGCTTCGCCCGGTTTTCCCTTAACAAAGTTTGAATTATTCGAGACGATCGTCGTTATTTCGCCATCGACTCGTTCCTGACTGCGATAAGCGTTCATCCACGCACCGCTTCGTTTGCCGTCTCGGGCATAGGGATCAAAATACCAAAGGCCAACGTGCTTGCCGGTCTTTTTATTCTTTACTTCATAGACCGTGACGTCTGGCTGATATACCGGAACGTTCGTGACCGGAGTAAAACTAAAATCGAATAATTCGCCGGCGACCCAGAACATTGCTTCGCGGATCTTGTCGAGCTGTAGGTATGGTTTAACTTCATTTTGATCGAGATCGTATCGCTCTTTACGAACCTTTTCCATGTAGTAGCGATAATCCCACGGCTCGATCTTGATCTTGGTGCCTTCTTTGTTGGCGAGTGTTTGCATATCCCCGACTTCCTCTTTGACGCGGGCGACAGCGGCCGGCCAGACGCCTTCAAT
>JAYSZT010000049.1:0-5750 GCA_043737915.1 Acidobacteriota bacterium | reverse complement strand
TTTTTTGTTTTCGGGTCCGAGGTATTAAGTGTCAGGACGTTGTGGCAGGTCGAGCAGCTCATATCGACGTGAGCGACAAACCCATGAGCAAATGTCCCTGCCGAATCCCGGCGACGCCACGAGTCCATCATCGTCTTTTCCTCAATCTTCATAGCCGCCGCAGATTTGGGGTCAAAATCAGATGGTGGCTGAGGCGGCATTAGTTGGTGACATGCCGCACAGTTTTGCGGAGCGGGTAATATCCCGGTGTCCGCCGAGTGACAGGTAAAGCAAGTGGTATGCCCGGTCGGAGCTGTTTTGAAAGTGCCTTTTTTGAGCCAGAAGGCATCCCCGAGCTTTGGCGGTGGCGGCGTGACGAACTCGACATCTGAATCACCCTGCGGCATTTGGGTCTGGTGACAGACTGAGCAGCTTTCCTCACCGGCCATTCGTCGCGAGCGATCCTCAAACCATGCGTTGATAAATTTAACTTCTGCTTGCTTATTCTCGGCGACGATCTCGATATGTTTGTCGTGTGGAAAGCCGACTACAAAATCAGACACCGCTTTCTTACCTTTCGCCGAAATATCAAAGATCTCGCGAGGATTGGGAAACGGGTGTCGGGCGGAGTTTTGCGGTGAAGGCGCGGTATGGCAGATCGAGCATATAACCGGCTTCGAACCGTTGAAAAACTGCTGCATGTGGCATTTAACGCAGGAATCGTGTTTCGGATACTCTGTAACGTCGGGGAAGGCCGTAGGTTCAGGTCTAACTCTCTTCCAATTATCGGACGGGAACTTATGACAGGTCGAGCATTCCATCCGGTGAGCCTTTGCGTTATGGGGAAAGGCCGAATACTTTTTTGCCCTCCGAGGCGTTGGAGCGGGTTTTGTGTCGGGGCTTGCACTTACAGGTGCCGACGTTTTGTAGAGACTTCCTAAAGCAAAAACCGAGGCGAATAATACGCCAAGTAAGCCTCGAATAATGTTTTTCCCCCAGGTAGAGCTCATTTTCAATGGACGTTCCCGTTGGCATTCTATTCCATCTGAGATTCACCGGATGTGACCGTTGTCACAACCTCGTCTGGAAATTTACATCTGCGAAATAATACACGGCGGATCGAGTGAATATTCACGGTCATTTTGAAGGAATGCCTCTGCTTTTATGAGACTTGCCAGTCGAAAGCAAGCTTTTATGGGAGTTGTGTGAGGCTTCCAGTCTTTCGATTGGCGGCATAGGAATTGCCAAAACAGGCGATTAAGTACGTGAAAATATGTCTACACTCGAACAGATCGTAACCAAAAGAAGTACGAGCGAATCGGCAAACATACGACCGGGCGAATCGCTGTTTTCGAGGTTCCTGAAGCTAATATGCTCAGTGCGCCTTGGAGTTAGTTTACTTGTGCTTCTCGCTCTTGCCTGCTTTCTCGGCATGATGGTAATGCAGCAGAACGTCGACGGATTCGCACGATATTTTGACGCACTTACTCCCGCCCAGAGGATGGTTTACGGCAAACTTGGCTTGTTCGATATTTATCATGCGTGGTATTTCAACGCTCTCCTTTGTCTTGTATCGTTGAATATTGTACTCGCATCGATCGATCGATTTCCAAAAACATGGCTGTTTGCGGCAAAGCCGAACGTCACTGTTCCGGTCCGATGGCTGCGTGATCAAGCCCAAACCGCCGAGGTGGAGTTTACGGGGAATGTCACTGAGGTTGCTGATCGAGTAAGTGCGGCGATGAAAAAGGCTGGTTGGGGCCTAACAGTAGTCTCAGAAAAAAATGGTCGAACGTACGTCTTCGGACAATCCGGGCTTTGGAATCGGTTTGGGGCATACGCCGTTCACGTAGGACTGTTAACAATTTTTACCGGCGGATTTCTTACCGCTCAGATGGGTTCGACCGGCCAAATGCCATTGGCACCGGGACAGACGACAAACCTGATGTTTGAAACAGTGGTCGATCTGGACAAAACAAACGAAATCACCAAACGCTTACCCTTCGACATTACGTGCTTGGATATGCAGCAAAAGCTGATAAAGAAGGAAGAGTCGCTCTCCGCGATGAACACGATCGATTGGATGACGCGATTTACGATCACCGATGAGACGGGTAAGCACGACGCGTTTGTTCAGATGAATAAGCCGTTCGACTATCGGGGTTATCGGTTCTTCCAATCGAGTTTTACGCCGGTAGGCCGTGCGAGAAACATTACCGTGAAGGCAACACCGGCAAATGGCGGAGAGGTTCAAAATCTGACAATAGCGCGCGATGGATCCGGGTTTCTTGCTGACGGGACGACCGTAAAATTTAGCGAGTTTCGCGGCGACTTTCGTATCGGGGCCGAAGATCCGAACGAAAACACCTCAGACTATCAGAATCCGGCCGCGGTGCTGGAAATATCGCCGCCTGCTCAACCTTCTCAGACGGCTTACGCGTTTGGGCCGCAGATGGTGAACATGCCCGTCGCAAGCAAATCGGTCGCCGGATACACGTTTCAACTGACTGATTTCGAAAAGGTCGCCGACCAACATATTCTCTCGGTTCAAAACGATCCGGGAGCGACGGTTGTTTACGTGGGCTTTATTCTTCTTTTTTTAACTCTCGTTGCCGTATTTTTCTTCTCACATCAACGTGTGTGGGGGGTGATCGAATCCACGGGGGATGATAAGACAAAGGTTGTTTTTGGCGGTAATACAAACCGGAGTGCGAACGCATTCGAGGAAAAATTTACTCGTTTTGCAAATGAGTTGGAGGCTAAACACATATGAGCCAGGAAGTACTTGATCGTTCATTTTTGGTTTCGGATGAACCGCGTGAGGGTGTTTCGGCCAACGTATTGATGACCTACACCCCAGCGGCCATTGCTATATTTGGTTCCCTTGCGGTGTTGCTTTTTAGAATCGTTATTGGCGGCGATCGGTTTATCTCCGATGGGGCGTTAATGATGCTGGCACTTGCATCGTATTTGATCGCGGCCGTGTTTTACCTGACCAATTTGTATGCTCCCTTTAGGTTCGCGGAAAAATTGGGTATGTGGGCGGCAACGCTAGGCGTCCTATTTAATCTTTCAAGCTGGCTGGTTCGTTGGGTTGCCGCGTACGATCGTGAACTCACGATATTTAATAGCCAGGGAACAAGCGCCGCGGACATGCCTTGGATCTTTCGGTATGTGCCATTCGCCAATTTATATGATCTGAGCCTCGCATTCGCTTTTGGCGCGGGAATAACAACGCTCCTGATCATGCGGCGCAAGCAATTTCGGATAGTTGCCGCACTTTCTCTACCGCTCGCAGCGATAATTCTGGTTCTTGCCCGCTTTATCGGCAGCGAATTGCTCGATCTGCCGCCGGTTCTAGACTCGTACTGGCGCCCGATCCATGTCGGTATAGCGTCGCTAAGCTATGGCATTGCACTCGTGTGTTTCGCAGTCGCCGTGCTCTATCTGCTGAAAGACGGCCTCCAGATCCAGAAGATGGCGATTTGGACGAGTCTTTTCGCGCTTGCGGTTTTTGCGACGATCAGTAAATTCAGTGTTTTTGCTCCATCGACTTTTGGAACATACACGGCGTCGACATTCACCGGAACTTCACGAATGTCACTCGCTCTTCGGGCTGATATCCCGTATGTCGGCTGGTTGATAGTGGCGGCGACGGTCTTTTTGATCGCATCACTCAGTGCGTACGCCCTATATTTTTCACAAAGCAGGGAGAACCTTAAGGCGTGGGGAAATCGGTTTCTCGGGGCTGCTTTTGTTACACAGGGTGCGGGCATTGCCGTCCTTGTATCTCAGTTAAAGAATATAGAAAACGTCGTCGCCCTGATCAGTCCGTCGCAATATCCTAAGTTCGCCGTCTGGATGCTCCAGCAACAAGATATGCCGCAGTCCCAGATAAATCTTATGGGTCAGCAGCAGCTCTACGATATGGCAAATACCTGGATCACGCAGAACGGAGCCGGTTTGCACCTTAGCTTAAACGCCAATCCGGTCGAGCTCGCCGCGCTGATCACGGCCTTTACCGGAACATTTTTCGTCGTGCTCTTCGGTATAAACACTGAGCGGATCCGGTCGTTGCTGCCTTCCGAGGAAACGCTCGACGGGCTGATGTATAAACTCGCCGGCGTTACGTTTGCGGGTCTTGCATTGCTTCTGATGACCGGTGCAGTTTGGGCAAACGAATCGTGGGGACGATATTGGGGATGGGACGCGAAAGAGGTCGGAGCCTTGGTTGCATGGCTGACCTACGCGGGATTTCTGCATTCTCGCATCGCCTACGGTTGGCGGGGCAGGCGGTCGGCTTACTTCGCGGTAGTGGCGTTCCTGTTCGTCATATTCACTTATCTGGGCGTCAGCTATTTGTTGCCGGGACTGCATTCGTACGCATAAAAATATGAATAAGGAAAATTTTCTGGTTGGAATCGTGGGCCTGCTCTCGGGCTTGATCATCGGCTTTATGTTTGCGAACTCGGTCAACCAACAAGTCGTGAGACCGGTTGGGGCGGAGGCAAAAACTAATTCGAATATGCCCGCCGGTCATCCCGATATCGGAAGTACCGGGGGCACGGGCACGAGCGGGGCGATGCAGCCTGAGGTCCAAGCTGCTATCGAAAATGCAAAACAGTCTCCTGGCGATTTCGATGCTCAGCTCAAGGCTGCAGAGTCGTTTTACCAGATCGAGAAGTACGATGACGCGATCACGTATTTGACGGCTGCGAATAAAATAAGGCCGGACGATCGGGAAGTGCTTGTTCATCTGGGAAACGCTAATTTTGACGGCGATCATTTCGCCGAAGCTGAGAAATGGTACAACGTTGCCTTGGCCAAAAAGGCGGACGATGTAAATGTGCGAACAGATCTCGGATTGACGTTTGTTTTCCGTCCAACTCCTGATTACGACCGAGCGATACAGGAGTTCAACCGCTCGCTTGCGATCGACCCGAATCACATCCAAACTCTGCAGAACCTCACCGTCGCGTACACAAAGAAGGGCGACGCAGCAAAGGCGAACGCGACTCTGGCAAAACTCGAGGGCTTGGAACCATCAAACAAATCGATCTTAAAATTAAAGGACGATATTCAGAAGATGGGTGTTAAATAGCGCCAAAAAGTTGGATCCGATCAAACTGTACGTTTTATTCATTGCTCGCCGCGAGGCCTCCGAAGAAATGAATTGGCGGTCCGCGGTTGGCACAATAGATTCAATCGTATAATCGGACTTCACCTAGGTCCAGTAGGTCAAATTTGTCAATTACTGTCTCATCAACGGTATGCGGGCAGTCGTGATGTTTATCATCTGTTGCCGGTATCCCTGAGGTCGAGTCATATTTGATCAGGTTGATCCGCACGCGCCAAACCGCTTTTTTTCTTTAATCCTTTAGTTGCCATGCCGCGAAATTTTTCGCACTTACGGTTTTACTACTTTGTGCATCGCGTGGTTAAAGTATAGAATTCGATCCCGTTAATTCATTTTGAATCTATGGCAATTGCTCCAAGCAAAGTTCTCATTGTCGATGACGACCGATTCGTGCGGATCGCACTCCGAGAAGCTCTGCTCACTTGGAAATACGAGGTCATCGAGGCAGATAGCGTTTCGTCGGCAAAAGAAGTATTCGCTGAAGATGAACCTCCCATCGTGCTCCTTGATATCGACCTTCCTGATGGCTCCGGGTTGGACGTTCTAAAACATATAAAAGGGAAAAGTCCCGAAACGATTGCGGTTATGATCACCGGCAACATCGATGTTGAAAATACGGTGGCGGCACTTCGGG
>JAYSZT010000048.1:0-12501 GCA_043737915.1 Acidobacteriota bacterium | reverse complement strand
CTGCTCCGGCTGAGTAAAAACGCCAAACGGCGATCGCCCACGGAATGAAACTAAAAGCCGATACCACCAACATCAACAAGATCGCTCTGACCTTTATCCGGTGAAACGCAATGATCGCTAAAACCTCTCCGGAAACTACAAACCAACCGAAATAGTGACTATAAACAAGCAGAACGTTGACGATAATGAGTGGGACCAAGTTCTTCCCTTTTCTGAAGTATCTTACAAAAAGCCAGATCGAGACCAGCGAGGTAAACTGCAAAAGGCTGTACATTCGCACTTCTTGAGCGTATTTAATCAGAGATCCGTTGACAGTGATCAAAAAGAATGCGATCGCAGTTGCTGTCCGCCCGATCGTCAGTTCCTTGCATAAAAACAGGAATGGAATTATCGAAAGGCACGCAAATAAAACGGGAAACATCCGCAGCCAATAAACGCTCTCGCCGCCCACATTTATCCAGAGTTTTAATAATATGTAAAAAAGTGGTGGATGGATCAGATCTTGAGCAACGAACGAAAAGATCGTATTCCACGAATGTTGGGCCGCATGAACGCTAAAGATCTCATCAAACCAAAGGCATGAATTCGTCAAACCCCAAAACCTGACTGAAATATAAAGGAGAGCCAAAACGGCGATAACGGTCGTTGAGATCGCACGATTTTTTGACATTTATTATTAAAGGCTTATTCCGTCGCAGAGTTTTCCGCCTACACTGGTATAAAAAAGCGGAACTTCCCTGAACGTGTGAGTGTCGCGGCAGTAGGAAAAACAAGAATCGTAGGGCTTTGAATAGATATGGACACTCACAGCGCGCTCATCGAATTCCGGAAGATTTAGGATCTGGTGAACGGGTTCTTCTAACTCGACCTTTGCCGCAAGACAGTCTGAAAGTTCGAATGTATCGGTCTCGATCAGGCGACAGAAACCGGCCGATTCATCTTTCTCCGCAATTGCGAAATTCTGTCCTCGAAGACGTCCAATCGGAACCGTCATCCAACACTTCTGATCGGAATGATCGTGGACACGTGAAACCTGCCCCTTTTCCCAGCAGATCGCCAGTACCTCAAATCTTTCGTTTTTATAAATAAGGTTTCGCGTGTAGAAATTTGAGCTCCAGTGTAGGTATTCAGTGATCGAATCAACTTCAACCGGATTTCTGCCGAGAAATTGATAGACGTTTTCGCAGCTAAATTCTTCTTCCGGAATAGAACGCAGCCCATCGATGATCGATCCGATCTGGTGTTTCATAATTGACTACTTAGTTTCTTGCGCTTTCTTCAGAAAGTCAACAAACTCAGCAGTATTTCGCGTAAGCCCCGGAAACGAAGCGACAACTTTGCCGTCGGGTGAAACGACCGCGTAGTAAGGCAGAGCAACTGTGCCGAGTAGATCCTGCTCCATTTGCTGATGACGCTCGTAGATCTCCCCGTCTCCGTCAGTGTGAAGCCGCGAAAGCACGAATTTTGCCATCTCCGCTTCCACTTCCTTTTTCGGAAAAACATTCGCCTCCATCCATCGGCAGTTCGTGCACGTGTAACCTGTGAAATCTATAAAAACACGTTTATTCTCAGCTTTCGCTTTGTTCAGAGCAGCCTCATAGTCGTTGTCGATCCATTTCAATCCGTCGCCGCCTTTACCAAATGAGCGAGCCGACGAATTATTGAGATCAGGCGGTAGAAACGATTCGATCTCGCCAAGTTTCGCGCCGAAAAGCCCGGTAAGGAGATAAAAACTCACCGCAAGACTGACGACCGCTGCGAACATTCGAAACGCTCCGAGGCGTTCCGGTTTCGAATCATGAGAAAGCTGAAATTTGCCGAGCAGATATATCGACAATACGACACCGATAGCGATCCAGACCGAAAGCACGATATCCCGCGTGAAAATTCCCCATTTCCAGACGAGATCAACGTTGGAGATAAATTTCATCGCCGCGGCGACTTCCAAGAAGCCCATCGCGACCTTTACCGAGTTCATCCACCCACCGGCTCGGGGCAATTGAGAAATTAGTTGCGGAGCAAGTGCCAGAATAAAAAAAGGCAAGGCAAAGACAGTCGAAAAGACGAGCATCCCGATCAAAGGCATCTGCCAGTCACCTTGCGAAGCCGAGACAAGTATCGTCCCAACAAATGGCGATGTACATGTAAATGAGGTCAACGTGAACGTCAACCCCATCAGCAACGCACCAACTATTCCGCTTCCCTCGCCTTCCTTACTTCGGGTCAGGCTGTCGAGTTTCGTCAGAATGCCAGTCGGCACCGTGATCTCGTAAGCCCCAAACAAATTAAATGCAAAAAACAGAAAAATCGCCGCGATGCCGATGTTTACCCACGGATTTGCCGCAAACAAATTGATACCGGCAGCTCCGACAAAGATCGCAAGCAGCATTCCAAGTATAGTGAACGTCGCAATGATGCCAATTGAATATATTGACGCGAGTTTTATGGACTTGGCACGACTGCCGGCGGCGTGGTTGGTGAAATAGGAAACTGTTATAGGGATCATTGGAAAGACACATGGCGTCAGCAATGACAAAGCCCCGAGCGAAATCGCAAGCCAAATAAACGATGAGATATCTGTCGGCAGTTGGGTGTTATTCCCGACAAAAACCTTCTCGTTCGTGGCCGGTTTTCCTTCCGAAGTCGTGGTAGGCGTCACGGGAGAGTTTCGTTTAACGTCTTCCGTTCCGGAAAATGAAACTCTAATTGTTCTGGGCGGGAGGCACGAGGTGTCGGTGCACAATTGGAACCTAATATCCAGCGATAACGAATCGGATGAACCTGCCGCCGTAGCTTTCAAAGGGATACTAAATGATACCGCGTTTTCGTAAAACTGGGTCTGCAGAGGTTTTCCGTCGATCGGAAAATTTGGGTCAGCTTTTATGGTTGCTTTTGGAGCCTTGATCGGGCCGCCGAGCTCAAATGTTCGGCCTTCGGTTACCTTAATAGTTGTCGCGATCGGCCCGCCAGTCGGTTGTTCGAGCCCGTAAAGATGCCAGCCCCGTTCGATCTCGGCCTTCAACTCAGAATTAAACGTATCTCCGGCCGCAACTTGCTTTCCCGCTACTTCGGAGGACAACGTCCACTTCGAAGGATTCTGCGCGAAAGCGACGGAAGATAGTAGCGTTAACAAAAACAAAAAATGAAACAAAACTCTGTGCATATTGAATCAACCTAAGTAAAACTATAACATTTTCGATTTTTTAGGTTGAGAAGCAAAATCTGAAACTTTTGCAGAAACAACGTCTCTCGCCTATAATGTCACTTCTGCATTCATTGCACATAGACGTTTTTTTATTCCGACGGAGGATTTGATTTTGCCAAAAGCAGTAACAAGCTCTAAAACAAACACCAAAACAGCCAAGGTTTCGGCTAACGGTACCGGGAAAACCAACGGTAAGGTTTCAAAAGAGTCAGAATTTACGGATTTCGTTGAGGTCGAGCAGGCCAAGGCTGAATATGAGGAACGCCTCATCTCCCAGATCGCCTCGATCAAGAAGACCGACAAGGCATTGCTTCGTGACATGCTTTACCAGATGGTGCTCGGCCGCCGTTTCGAAGAGAAGTGTGCCGAGGTCTACCGAATGGGCAAGATCGGCGGTTTCTGTCACTTGTATATCGGTCAAGAAGCGATCGGCGTTGGATCGATGATGGCTCTCAAACCAACTGACATGGTCATCACGTCCTACCGCGACCACGTTCAGGCGATGATCAAAGGCATGAGTCCGGAGTCGGTAATGGCTGAACTTTACGGTAAAGAAGGCGGTTGCGTTGGCGGCAAAGGCGGCTCGATGCACATGTTTTCTAAGGAACACGAATTCTACGGCGGCCACGGTATCGTCGGCGGCCAGATTGGCGTCGGAACGGGTATGGCCTACGCTGCGAAATATAAAGGCACCGATCAGCTAACGCTTTGCTTTTTTGGCGAAGCAGCAGTAAATCAAGGGATCTTTCACGAGTCGTTAAACATGGCTCAGCTATGGAAACTTCCCTGCATCTTCATTTGCGAGAACAACCAATACGGAATGGGAACTTCGCAGGCCCGGGCAATGAGTTCGCGGAGCATCGCGAAAAAAGGCGACGCGTTTGAAATGGCGAATGAATTCGTCGACGGTATGGATGTAATGGCGGTTCGCGACGCAACGTTGCGGGCGATCGAACGAGCCAGAAAGGACGGTTCACCAACCCTACTTGAGATTCGAGCATATCGTTACATGGGGCACTCGATGTCCGACCCAGGCAATTACAGGACTCGCGACGAGATCAAAAAATACCAGGAACGCGATCCGATCGTTCTTTTCATGGACAGCTTAAAGGAAGCAAAAGTTTTCGGCGACAAAGATTTTGAAAAGATCGAAGCCGAAGCCGCCGAAGCGGTGGCAGCGGCGGTAAAATTCGCTGACGAGAGTCCGTTGCCGAACGAGAGCGAGCTTTTTACCCACGTATATGCGGACTAATCCAGTGAACTTGGAACTCAGAAAGATTAAATAATTTATGGCGGTACTTACGATACGTGATGCACTCAATCAGGCGTTACGAGAAGAAATTTTAAGAGACGAAAATGTTTTCGTCATGGGCGAAGAAGTGGCGGAGTACGACGGCGCCTACAAGGTAACGCGCGGACTTTGGAAGGAGTTCGGCGACAAGCGCGTTGTCGATACGCCGATCACCGAATTGGGCTTTGCTGCAGTTGGCGTTGGTGCCGCGATGGCGGGACTTCGGCCGGTGATCGAGTTCATGACGTGGAATTTTTCAATTCTAGCGGCCGACCAGATCATCAATCACGCAGCAAAAATGCTGTACATGTCCGGTGGCCAGTTTAAGGTTCCGATAGTTTTTCGCGGTCCAAATGGCTCGGCATACCAGGTGTCGTCGCAACATTCGCAGGCTCTCGAGGCATTCTACGCCAACTTCCCCGGTCTGAAGGTCGTGATGCCGTCAACGGCCGCCGATGCGAAAGGATTACTAAAATCAGCGATCCGTGATGACAATCCGATCGTTTTCCTTGAACAGGAACGCATGTACGGAAACAAAGGTGAGGTGCCGGATGACGAAGATTTCACAATTCCGCTAGGTGTGGCCGACGTGAAACGCGAAGGTACGGATTGCACGATCGTTGCTCGTTCGATGACCGTTCCGCTCGCATTGCAGGCAGCGGAAATCATCCAGAAAGAATTCGACGTGTCCGTAGAGGTCATTGACCCCCGAACGATCAAACCGCTTGATACGGAAACAATCATTAATTCAGTCAAAAAGACAAATCGCCTGGTTATCGCCGAGGAATCGCACTACTTCGCCAGTGTCGGTGCCGAGATATCGCACACGGTCATGGAACACGCCTTCGACTACCTCGACGCACCTGTCAAACGTTTGTCGACCGCCGAGGCACCAAATCCGTACGCCAAGAATCTCGAGGCACTCGCCCTGCCCGATGTCGCGAAGATCGTCGCTGCGGTTAAGGAAGTTTGTTATTTGTAAGTCTTATTTTCAGTGGAGTGTGGTCGCCGATTGCATACTCGAAGACCCCGATCGTCCAAGTTTAATTTGCGTTTGATGACTACCGTTTATCTAACAGTTCCCGGAATCACTAATTCCGGCGAGAATCATTGGCAAAGTCTTTGGGAACGCGGCAATCCGGAACGATTTCGCAGGATCATGCAGACCGAATGGGACTCGCCCGATCGGGACGATTGGGTCGAAAAGGTCGAGGCAGACACTCAAGCGGCAGGCCCGGCGGATGTTGTCTTAGTGGCACACAGTCTTGGTTGCATTGCGGTTTCGCATTGGGCAGGAACTTTTGGGACAAAAATAAAGGGAGCTTTGCTCGTGGCTCCGAGTGATTGCGAGGCGGAAACTTACTTAGTTTCGTTCTCGTCGAAAGGCTTCTCGCCGATACCGCTTAAACGATTGCCGTTTCCGTCGATCGTTGTTGCCAGTACGGATGACGAATGGGTTGCCATAGAACGTGCAAAGCATTTCTCCGATGCCTGGGGCAGCGAGTTCGTAAATGTCGGGTCCAAAGGCCATCTTAATCCTCGTGCCGGGTTTGGTGAATGGAACGAAGGTTTGGAAATATTAAAACGGTTAGATTAGTTCAATTATATGGCTGAAAAATTTTTAATGCCGAAGCTCTCGCCGACCATGGAAGAAGGGCAGATCGCACGTTGGGTAAAAAACGAAGGCGAGAGTTACGAATCGGGCGAAACGCTTGCTGAGGTCGATACCGACAAAGCGACGATGGAAATGACCGCACTCAGCGACGGTACTGTCCTAAAGATATTGAAAGGTGCGGGCGAAACTGCTTTGCTCGGCGAGACGATAGCAATTATCGGCAAAACCGGCGAAGATATTTCCACTTTGTTGAAAGAAGTCGCCTCCGAATCAACATCGGCCAATGCCGCCGAGCCTGCATCGGAACCGGTTGTCGAAAAACCCGTTGCGGAAAAAGCTCATGAACCCGTTGCGACTCAACCAGTCGCAACGCAGGCATCGGTCACGACGAGCACAGGCAACACGCGATTAATTGTCTCGCCGATAGCTGCCAGAATGGCTGCGGAGCATGGCGTCGATCTGAAAGCGATCTCGGGATCAGGTCCGAACGGTCGCATAATCAAGCGCGACATCGAGGCGGTGATGGAGACCGGCACTACTCAGGCCGCGTCGCAACCCGCACCGCAGTTTGTCGCTTCGACCCAGGTTGGTTCGTCTGCTTACCGCGACGAGAATACTTCTAAAATGCGGCAGATCATCGCGAGCCGTTTGGGCGAATCGATCGGGCCGATCCCGACGTTCTATCTAACGGTTGAGATCGAGATGGACAGCGCAATCGAACTCAGAAAACTTATCAATGCCAGCGTTAGCGAACAGGAAAAGATCAGCCTCAACGATATCGTCGTGAAAGCGTCCGCGATGTCGCTCATCAAACATCCGTTCGTCAACTCGTCTTATCAGGATAAAACCATCCGCTTCTACGAACAGGCGGACATCGGCGTCGCCGTGGCGATCGACGAAGGCCTGATCACGCCCGTCATTCGCGGTGCCAATCTCAAAGGCTTTCTCGAGATCTCCGCTGAGATCAAAGACCTCGCCGCAAAGGCAAAGGCGAAAAAACTCCAGCCGGAAGAATACACCGGTGCGACCTTCTCGATCTCAAATCTCGGTATGTTCGGCATTAAGGAGTTCACGGCTATCATCAATCCGCCCGAGGCAGGCATTCTCGCCGTCGGCGGTGCCGCCCCGACGCCCGTGGTGCGCGACGGCCAGGTCGTCGTCCGCAACGTAATGAACGTCACCATGTCCTGCGACCACCGCGTCATCGACGGCGCCACCGGAGCCAAATTCCTCCAGACATTCAAGCAAATGCTTGAACAACCTGCGATGATGTTGGCCTGAAGTTAGGGCTTCACTTTCTTTTGGAGTTGCTCCGCCTTTTTATTGTCTGCCGCTGCCTTCGCGGTTTCGCCTAGTGCATCATAGACGGCCGCTCGATTTCCGTAGGCAGTATCATTGTTCGGATCCAATTTGATGGCAGTCGTAAAGTCTGAAATTGCCTTTGCAAAGTCATCGGTTCGAACATATATCAGCCCCCGGTTTGTAAAAGCACCGGAGTTTTTTGGATCGATCTCAATAACCCTATTAAAGTCTTTAAGAGCTTTTTCGTAATCTTCGATGTCAATGTAGATATCCCCTCGTTCGTAGAATGAATCTACATCATTGAAATCAAGCTCGACAGCTTTTGAGAAATTTACGATCGCCGGTTCGTACTCCTTTTTTTCCGCGAAGACCTGAGCCCGATAGTAGTATGCTAATGCGTTTTTCGGGGCTAGGTCCGCTGCTTTGTCAAAATCCTTTAGGGCTCGGACATGATCGAGTTGTGCCCGGAATACCTCACCACGATCCAGGTAGCGGCCCGGACTTTCGGGGTCGAGATCGATCGATCTGTTGTAGTCCTGTATAGCGAGGTCGAGTTCTTTTTTCTGAAAACGAGTATAGCCGCGATTGTGAAACGCGTAGGCATTCTTTGGATCCAGTTTGATCGCGGTATCAAAATCGCGAATGGCAAGGTCGAAGTTATTTTTCGCTGAATGAACTCGCCCGCGATCGATGTATGGACCGGCCGTGTTAGAGGCCAAGGATATGGCAGTAGTGAAATCCTTTAACGCGAGTTCGTACTGCTGCTTCTCAAGATATGCCTCACCGCGATTTGTGAATCCGTCCACATCCGAGGGTTTGAGTGAAATGTATTTCGTAAGATCGTTAATCGCGAGGTCATATTCTTTCGAGTCAAACCTCAACATTCCGCGGTTAAAATAATGGTCGCCTTCCTTCGGTGCGAGCGTGATAGCCTGCTCGTAGTCCTTTAGAGCCTGTTTTAGATCACCGATCTTTCGATATGAATTGGCACGATTTCCAAACGCATCTGCGTCCTTTGGAGAGATTTCAATAGCTTTCGTGTAGTCAAATATCGCCCCGATGAAATCGCCCGACTCGTGACTAGCGTATCCTCGATTGATCAAGACATCCGAATCAGATGGGTGGAAGTAAAGTGCCTTATTGTAGTTATCTATTTGACACTTATGATCTTCCTTCTTGCATGCTTCGGCCTTTGCAAAAAGCGCATCGCAGAGACTTTCCCTAATTGCTAAGATCAGTGCATCCGTCGCTCCCGCGTCTCTTAGGTCCCTCTCAATTGCCTCATCAATCTCAAACCCGACTCCTTTTTCCTCGATCTGTTTTTTCAAGATCAGGTTTGTTGTCGTGAGGCCTGCCCTTCTCGCGACCAAGGCCGCTTTCATCTCTTCGAGCGTTTGAGCTTGGGCCTGAGGACTCTGTCCAAAGATAAAGGGACAAAGGAAAAAACTTATTAATACGAGGGAACGGGAAATTGACCGGATCATAAATACTCCTGCTGAAACATCTGCACCAAAATAATACCATCAACAAGAACGCGGGCGAACAGAACGCGCCTTCGGCTTCTCTGATATTATTTATTTTCATGCCAACGAATACCAACGAATCCGAGGACCCCATAGACCGCCTTCCATTTGTAGCTTTACTCTGGGCTCAAGTCTTTTTTGGTTCACTACCGGTGATCGGGAAGGTCGTGCTGGCGGTGCTGCCGCCGGTTGCGTTGGTTGGCATTCGGACGGCGATCACGGCGACGATCCTGATCGTCGTTCAATCGTTTCGCGGCCGATTTTGGCTCAAAGAAAAGGGAGATTACTGGCGGTTTGCTCTGCTCAGCCTGTTCGGAATTGTGCTGAACCAACTGTTTTTCATCGGCGGGCTTTCGCTGACGACGGCGTCGAACACTTCCCTGCTCGCGGTGATGATACCGGTGTTCGCACTCGTCGTCGGATCGGTCGCGGGCTTTGAGCGGCTGACTATCATTAAGGTCTTTGGCATCATTCTCGCGGCCATCGGAGTGATAATCCTCATCGATCCGCGTAAGGCCTCGTTCACATCCGAGACGACGATCGGCAACATCTTTATCGTCATCAACTGTCTCGCCTATGGCATCTACGTCGCCACCTCGAAGTCGGCGATCACGCGTAATGGCACGTTTCGCTCGATGATGTGGGTGTTTATCTTCGCGAGCGTGATCACGATCCCGCTCGGGGCGTGGTCGCTGTCGACCATCGACATTGGCGCCGTCGATACGAAGATCTGGCTAATAACTTTGTGGATCGGCATCGGAGCGACCGCTTCCCCGTACCTGCTGAACGCGTGGGCTCTGTCGAAGGTTAACCCATCGACCGTCGCTGTCTTTGTCTATCTTCAGCCGTTGATCGGCTTTTCGCTCGCCCTAATATTTCTCGGAGAAAGCATTACAAGTGCCTTTCTCATCGCGAGTGCGTTAATATTTGCCGGAGTGTTTTTGGTGATAGGAAAATTTGCCGCTCGCGAAAATTAATCTTGCGTTTTACGCAGTTTTATATTTTAATCGCAGAATTATGCCAACGCAGATCACGCAAATCGATGATCCGAAACGTCCAATAACGATTCTCCGAGTCGAAGGCGACCTGCTCCGCGAGGACGCCGAACTCCTTGGCCGCATCGCCCTAGACATTCGCTCTTTGGCCGGGAATTCGATCACGATCGACCTTGCTGATCTGGATTTTCTCGATAGTGAATCCGCTCCGATCCTCAAACAATTCGAGGAGAATTATGGTTTCGAGATCGTCGGGACCGAGATCTTTCTTCAAACCCTCGTCAATGCGGCCGAGAAAGAATAACCGTTTCGCCAACTGACATTTTCGCAGTCAACAATTAAATTGTAGTTAATGAAAACACTAGAGATCGCTGAATTCCTTGGCGGTGAGCTCGTCGGCAACGGCCAGATCGAGATCACACGCCTCGCCGCATTGGGTATCGCGACGGCAAATGAACTCGCTTTTGTCGAAAGATCGTCAACGTTCATTACCTCAAACGCATCGTGTCTATTGGTTCCCCGAGACTTCGAAAGTGCCGATTCAGAAATTTTCATCCGGGTCGATGATCCGAAACTCGCCTTCGCTATGATAGCAAAAAAACTCCGTCCGCGCGTGCCAAAATATTCCGGCAAGGCATCGCTCGTGGTCGGAAAAGACTCTGTAATAAAATCGGAATCGATCGGCGCGTTCGTGTCGATCGGCAACAATTCCAGCATTGGCGATGGTTGTGACATCGGCGATGGCGTGCGGATCGGCAACAATGTCACGATCGCAGCGTCGACGGTCATACATTCTAATTGTGTGATTTATGACGATGTGATGATCGGTCAAAACTGCGTCATTCACGCCGGTTCGGTCATTGGTGCCGACGGATTCGGATATGTTTGTGATAGCAAAGGCGAATATCACCAGTTCCCGCAGATCGGCACTGTCGTTATCGAAGACAACGTGGAGATCGGAGCGAACACTTGCATCGATCGCGGGGCGCTAGGCGAAACTCGCATCGGCGCCGGAACAAAGATCGATAATCTTGTCCAGATCGCTCACAATGTTCAGATCGGCAAAAGTGTCGTTATTGCAGCTCAAACCGGAATTTCGGGAAGTACAGTTATCGAAGACGACTGCGTGATCGGCGGTCAGGTCGGAATGGGAGATCACGCCCGCGTGATGAGCGGAGCGATCATCGGATCGCAGGCCGGAGTACTGCCCGGCAAGATCGTCCGCCCCGGCGTCTGGTGGGGTACACCCGTTCAGCCACTCGCCGAATATAAACGGCAAAACGCACACCTCAAGGGCATCGGTAGGTTAAAAGAAGAAATACGCGAACTCAAGAAAAAGAAGAGTTAGTCAAGTAATCGCAGAATTGCCGCCGCGGCGTTGCTCGACGCTCCACCCGTTCCGAGTTTTTCTGCGGCAACTCGTAGCTCTCTTCGGGCGTGTAGGTTATTACTCGGCTCGAGCAATCTCAATAATTCACTAGCCAAAGCTGACGGCGTGAAATGACCTTGGATCAGTTCTGTCGCGATCCTCCTGCCCGCGATCAAATTAATGAGTCCGAAATGTTCGACATTGATCAGCGGCCGCAGTAATGCGTAATTTAATGACGATCCCTTATAAACGATAGCGAGCGGAGTGCCGATGATCCCAGTCTCAAGTGTCGCCGTCCCGCTCGTCACCGCCGCGGCATCCGAGGCACTCAAGGCATCATAAGTGCTTTTTTCAACAACTCGTAACGTTGCCGTGGGTTTAGTTTTTTCAATTATAGCGTCGATACTTTTTCGAGCCTTTATGCTTGCCGCCGGTATCACGAATTGCACTTCGGGCTTTTCGCTTACTATCAACTTCGCGGCGGCGAGCATATCGGGCAAGATATGGGAGATCTCAGTCTGCCTGCTCCCCGGAAGAAAAGCGACGATCGGATCTGTTGTTTTGAGATTATTAACTCTACAAAACTCCTCTTTGCGGCTCGTCGAATGCACTTCGTTTGCCAACGGATTCCCAACGTATTCGACATTTTCAACTCCGTGCCTCGCGTACCATTCCTTCTCAAAGGGCAGAATCGTGAGCATCAGATTGACGTATTTCCGCACGGCCGAAACACGATATTTCCGCCATGCCCACAGTTGCGGCGATATGTAGTACACAACGCGAAAGCCCTGTTTCTTCAAAACCTTCGCAAGTTTCAGGTTAAATTCCGGAAAATCTACGAGAATAACGACGTCAGGTTTTTTGACGATCGCCGCTTTTTTGAGTTGCTGGAAAGAATTCCAAAACATCGGCAAGGCTCTCGCAATCTCGGCCACTCCGACGATTGCGAGATCATCAGAACTAACCACTGGCTCGACCCCGGCGGCACGCATCTGCGGACCCGCGGCACCAAAGAAATCCAGTTCAACGCCGGCTGAATGATCCCGAAGAGCTTTGATAAGGCTGGTCGCGTGAGCGTCGCCCGACGCTTCGCCCGCCACTATCATGATTTTTAAGCCGGTTCTCATTTTTAGATCACGATTGATAAATAATAGCTAGAAGGGGGAAAATTACAACCTGATGAGTTGATCGGTGCATCAAA
>JAYSZT010000047.1:0-24777 GCA_043737915.1 Acidobacteriota bacterium | reverse complement strand
GACTGACAAACTAGTCAGCCGCCAGACACGAGAAAATCTCATCTCGGCTAAAACGGTGATGGCCGGATCGTATCGGCCGGGGAGCTACGGTTTCGGATTTGTTACGGAAGAGTTTTCGAGAATGAAGACCTTCGGCCACGGTGGCGGCGGAGCCAACTCCGGCATCAATTGTGATATGAAGATATTTGCCGACGGCAGCTTCACAGTAATCGTCATGGGCAACTACGATTCGCCGGCAGCCGATGACATGGCGTACGAGATCACACGGCTTCTCGCTCGGATCTGACTTCGCCAATCATCATCGTCTTATCGATGGACGATAGTAAAATGCGAAACGAGCGTGGTCGGCCACGCTCGTTTCGATCACCAATAGACTTTTTAATCAGGCAACACTCGGCTTAATAAAAGATACGGACGAGTCGCGATAAGCGGTTCCCGTCGCGGGTGTAGTATTGGCGTTTGAGCCGATAGCGGCGGTTGCCTACCTGGGTTCGGCGGTACTGTCCATAATTTTTATAACCGTAGCTGTTCTTTTTATGGCTGCGGCCGTAGTTTCCGGCCTTATTTCCTTTGCCATTACCATTCTGAGCCGAAACATTGTCCCCGGCTGCGGGCATCCAGAAAAACATCGTCGCGAGCATTAACGCAAGTATTGTCAGTTTTCTTTTCATATTATTACCTCTTAGCTGCTAATTATTTGGTTGCGAACACCTCGGCAGTCTATGTCGACTATACACTAAGCTCGCGAATACCTTCTGTACGCTGGCGAACATTCAGAGATCGCCCACGAAATACACAAACTGCATCAAAAAGATCGATCCATCAACGTGCGTGCCGTTAATGCCCGCACCGACCGACTCGAATCTCGTTAATAGTTCGCACGGCGACTGCCTGTCATTTGCGTGGAATCGGTACCAAACACGTTGAGTTTAGGTGCCGAAAGCTTACCGGCGGAACAAAACGAAACGTTTTGTCTGGCGAGCGTTGGAATCATGGTCAGCGAGTGAGGGTGTTGCGACTATTTAACCTCAAAGTTTTTGATCTCGGTTGCCAGTTCGCGCTCGAGTCTTTCCTTTTCGTCGGTCATTGCTTGTTTATCTTTTGTTATTTGTTCGAGCCTCGTTTCTTGTTCGTTGGCCTTGGCGATGTATCGGGCGATCAGGGTTTTAGCTTCGGGTGTTTTGGCGAGAGCCTCGATGTTTTCGCGGAAACGCTGTTGATCTTTTGAGATCGCGTCGGCCTCGGCCTCGGATTTCGCGATGTTGGCGTTTATCGCGTTTACCTGCATTCGGAGATCGATCAGTTTCGAAAGGCGAGATCTGGTCGGCTCGTCGATCAAACGGCGGTTGACGAAAAGCACGAGGTCAAGCGGGGATAGAGTCGAAAGCGAATATTTATCCATCATTCCCTGATTTTCGGCGACCGTCATCTCTTTATTCTCGAATGGGTTTAGTTCAACACGAAAACGGTAAAAACGTGCGGTCGTGTAGTCTGGTTTGGCTGAAGCGTCGGACAAGATGAAATCTTTTCGAACGGGATGTTCAATATATACGACTTTCGCCCGGTCGGTTTGGTTGGAAAGGCGATAGACCTTTTTATCCGTTTTGAAGTAATGAACCTGGAAAACTCCGTCGACGACTTTAATGAGTTTGGCGGGCTCGCGATCCTCCTTCTTTTCGACGCGGATAAGCGTTCCGAGGTCGAGGGCGAACGAGATCAGCCGCTGTTCCTTCGGCTTAAGCCGCTCCATAAGGGCTTCGCCGGCGTAGGCGTCGCGGTCGATAACGGTCATCGATCCGCCTTCGAAGGTCATTGCGGACGTATTCTTGAGTAGAAGGCCGCTCATCGGACGCGGGTTTGCCTTGATCGAAGCTGCGGACTCGTCGTCGTCATCCGCTGATTCGGAATTCTGCTCGCGAAAGATCGAAACTCGCTCGCCTTCCATCTTTGATTGAATTATTGGAATCAGAGCGGAGCGATTTCTTTCGACCGTTACGGGTTGCTCGATACGATATTCGAAAAGATCACCGATCTCTTCACCGCTAGCGGCCGTCTCGACACCGGATTTCTCCGAAACGATCGCATCGCTCACACCGGTTCCCGAGAAACCGGAGGAGACCATGAAATTATTATTTGCCCCTTCGAAAAGTTGAGCTCTCGGAGGTGGCGGCGGTATGTCTCCTATACCACGGCCAGAACCATTTCCGTCGCCCGAGCCATTGCCACTGCCGCTACCCGAGCCGTAACTAGTTTCGTTCTCAGGATCGTATATTTGCGGTTTAAGATTGAGGTCCTCAGGTATCGGGACGATCGGGCGATATCGGTATAACGGCTTTTGCAGATTTTGAATGAAGGAGATAGGTGAACCGGAGATGAGCGACAACTGGACGCCTCGCCAATCTTCTTCGCTGACGTTATCGACGATCGCCCAGCCTTGGAAAAACGGTTTTCCTTCGGCATCGAGCACGACCCGATAAGTAGTTTTCCAGATCGGGGCGGCAACGATGTAGCTGACGACCATTTCTCGCTGTCCGCTGCCCTGAGAGGTTACCGTGATCGTTTTTGCATCACGGCGTCGTGTCGATGCCGTTGCATTCGCAAATTCGTTGAGATCTTTTCGAGTTCCTTCTTCAAGAAGTTTGACGCTTCTGATATCGGCGAGTTCAAAGCTGGATATCTCGCCGGACTCGGAGGCGATGACCAGCGAATAATTGACGGGCGAAGCGACCTCGTCCTTTTTTACAGCCGTCGCCTTTCGCTTTTCGACGGTCAGTATTGAGCCGGTTGCCGTGCCTTTATTAGATGCGACAAATACCTTTGCACCCTGTAATTGTGCGAGGACATTCGCGAGGCCACCCGATTCGTTGTCGGATTCTTCCGATTCTGATTCGACGCTAAATGGAATTTCCGCAGTTCTTGCTGACGCGGGTGCCGAGGAATTGTAGCTGACGGCGCCGATCTTGCCTTGGCCGAGGTCGAGGACGATCATTGATTTAAGTACGTCGTCGACTTGCGATTGTTTGAACGAGAGATTGACCTCAGCGTTGCCGGTCACGATGCCCCGGCGTTCAACATACGCGACGCCGTTTGAGTAAAGAATGACGCGACGGATCGGAGGTTGTCCGGGTGCGTTACTTTCGACCGAGGCGAGATTTGGACGTTGCGGAATCGCTGCGGTATTGTTCCCCCGAACCTGGGCTTGGGCTGAAATTGAACACACGAGTACCAACAGGGAGATTAACTTAGCTCTCATTTTTTTGTTTTCCTTAATTTGTAACTATCTTGTAGTAAAGCTGTGTAAAGGATGAGGTGAAGTGATGCTTTGGTTGCTTTTGTGCCGATCATTAAAGAGTCTGCCCATGAAAAGACAGAAAAAAACACGAACAAGAAAATGTGATCTTGTTCGTGCTTTGTTCGTGCTTAGTTCGTGTTCGAACTGTTATGCCGCTGCGGCGACTACTTTTTCGGCGGCGTCTTGCATTCCCTTGGCGGTTTGGATGTTGATGCCGGATTCCTGGAGGACTCGGCGGCCTTCCTCGACGTTGGTGCCCTCGAGACGGGCGACGATCGGGATGGTGATGCCGAGATTTTTGTATGCCGCGACCACGCCGCACGCGACCATGTCACAGCGGACGATGCCGCCGAAGATGTTGATCAACACTGCCTTGACGTTTGTGTCAGCGAGCAGGATCTTGAAGGCTTGCTCGACACGTTCCTGCGAGGCACCTCCGCCGACGTCCAGAAAGTTTGCGGGTTCGCCGCCGGCGAGTTTGATGATGTCCATCGTCGCCATCGCGAGACCGGCACCGTTGACCATACAGCCGATGTTGCCGTCGAGCTTGATGTAATTGAGGTCGTATTTCGAAGCTTCGATCTCGAGCGGCTCTTCTTCGGCAAGATCGCGGAGTTCGATGAAATCCTTGTGTCGAAACATCGCGTTATCGTCGAACGTGACCTTGGCGTCGAGTGCGATCAGGCGGTTGTCTTTGGTAAGCAGGAACGGATTGATCTCGACGAGCGATGCGTCGATCTTTTCGTATGCATCATAAAGCGAGAGCATAAATTTCGTCGCCTGGCCGATCAGTTCAGCCGGAATGCCAAGCCCGAACGCCAACTTGCGAGCCTGAAAACCGCGAAGACCGACCGACGGATCGATGGTTTCTTTGAGGATCAGTTCGGGCGTTTCCTCGGCGACCTTTTCGATGTCCATGCCGCCTTCAGACGACGCCATGAAAACATTGCGGCCCGTGACGCGGTCGAGCGTGATGCCGAGGTAGAATTCCCGATCGATCGGCAAACCTTCTTCGATGAGAAGCGTTTGCACTTTTTGGCCTTCGGGGCCGGTCTGGTGAGTAATGAGCTGCATTCCGAGGATCTCGGACGCGATCTGTTTCGCTTCCGCCGGAGATTTCGCCAGCTTTACACCGCCGCCTTTGCCGCGGCCTCCGGCGTGGATCTGGGCCTTAACGACGACAACGTCGGTGCCGAGTTCGACCGCAGCTGCTTCGGCTTCGTCCGGAGTTCTCGCGACAATGCCGCGAGGCACCGGAACGCCGTATTCTTTGAGAATGGCTTTGCCTTGATATTCGTGAATCTTCATATAGGTTTCGAGAATATGAGTTTATCGTTCGTGGGAGATTAAATCAAAGCAAAGGCACGAAGAACCCAGAATACTTTGCGGTAGGGATCTAAGGATCTCAACGCAGAGTTCCGTACAGGAACTACGCTGAGTTTCGCTAAAAAAGTTGTGGCTAGTTTATTCTGCTTTCGTCGTTTTGACGTTGATGCCGATAAGTTTCCAATTGCCGTCCTCTGTAACGTATTTTAACTCGAAATTCGCACGGGCCGGTTTCGTCGGGTAATAGCCCTTAACGATCAGAGCGTCCATATCCGATACCTTTTCAATTACCGGATCAGGCGTGAAAACGGCGTCGAGCGGTGCGACGGCCCGCTTGAAGTTATAATTTTCCTTGTCGTCGGTGAAGCTTTTGAATGCATCATCCAATTTCTCCGGCGTTGAACTGTCGCGCCAGACCTTGGCGATCTTTTTGTGAAAGTCGGTGAAATCTTCGCCCTGTACGCCGTCGTTAAAATCTAGAAACGTTGTCTTGACGAGAGTTTGCAGTTTGTCTTTGCTTGGTATTTCAGGCTTAACGTTACTAGACGACGTCGAACCGCCGCCGCTCTTTTTGTACACGATACCGTCGATGGTCATCTCGCCGTTCGCCGGAGCTTTATCGATCTTCATCGGCGAGCCCATGCCGAGCATGGCGACGCGGAGCGTCTTGTCCTTTTCGCTGACAAGTGCCGATCCGTTGGTGACCGAGCTGCCGCCGATCTTATAATCGGCTGAGCCGTCTGAGCGGATCGTGATCGTTGAGCCGTCTGCCGCAGCCCAGGCACCGACAAATTCCGGGCCGGCCTGTTTCTCGTCAACCGATTTACTGCCGCCACCGCAGGCGAGTCCGACCGCGAGTAATGCGAGAAGTGTGATGGTAAGTGAAATGAAATTATGCTTCATAGTTCTCCTAAAGTGTTGGACGTATTATTTTCGCCAAGGCTTGAGCAGGTTTGCCCAACTCGCGGCGGTTCGCTGATATTCGGTCTGGCACCGATCTGCCCGAGCCTTGGGCAGGTAGCCGTCAGTGACAATGTTTTCGTATTTCGATGAATTTGAGCCATAGATCATACAGAGCGAATTGTAAAACCTCTGTTCTTGCAGAAGGTGTTCATCGGCAAGGTCACTCTTGCTGGGTCCAGAGCGTTTCGATTCGATCTTGAATGCGTCAGCCGCAGCGAAAACGGCGCTGACGCCCTCTTCGCCTAGTTCGTTGAGGTTGATGAATGCCGAACACCGGTCAGCGGCGTCTTCCTCGTTGCCGGTGATCGGCAGTTCATAAACGTCGATCAGAGCATGGCCGATCTCGTGGAGAAAGATGAATCTGACGGCGTCGAACATTTTTTCGTACGCTTTGTCTTCAGGCGTCCCGGTCTCGCGAAAGACCTCGTAATAGTGCTCCATCAATTCGTAACAGACCGTGATCGTCTGATCATTCGAATCGTAGAATGCATTCGTCTCGCCGCAATCCTTGGTCCGAAGCTGGATATCATACGGCAAGATCAAAGCTCGATTTAATCGTTCGGCTGCATTCTCGAGTAATCTAGCCTTTTTTACTTCACGATCGATCTGTGCATATTTCGAATTCGAAATAGCGATATGCTCGACCTTGAAATCACCTCCGTCGGCTTTCGTCGATGTTGATCCGTTACTCGGGCTAGTCGACCTGTTGGCGGATGGGGAAGGTGATTCGGCTGGAACAGGTGTCTGATTCTCTTTCTCGCGGTCAGACTTACAAACGCACGCGGTTATGACGAAGATCAGGGCAAAAACGATGATCAGATTTGTCAGATTTCGATGCATAAATAGGGCGTACCTGTTGGATAAAAGGATTAAACAAGAATATGGACCAAGTGTCAATAAAATTCCGAGCAAATATCATAATTTCAGTACGTACGGAGCACCGCTACTTAAGGTTTTGCTCGAAATGCGGTATCTTTTTCATTTGCCGTTTGACGGTCTGCCGACATAAGCATTTTGCGAAAATATCTTAAATTCATAATCCTATTTCTGATCGCGGTATTTATACTCTGGTTTTTCGGTCGGACTCTTGATTGGCAACAGGTCTCAGACAGTTTCAAAAGAGCGAATCCTTTGTATTTGTCCGTGGCGGCACTAATAATCTGCCTGGGTTACTTGCTTCGAGCCATACGCTGGCAGGTTTTGCTCGCTCCGATAACGAAAAGTAGTCTGAAAGAGCTGTTCGCGACGACGACGGTCGGTTATGCGGCGATCTTTTTTATTGGGCGTGCCGGTGAGATAGTCAGGCCGATGTGGTTACCAATGCGCGATCCACGGGTTCGTCCTTCTGCCGCTTTGGTTACGCTTGGTCTAGAGAGAATTTTTGACCTAGCCGCTCTTGCCTGTTTTTTTGCCTTTAACCTGTTGTTTTTTGCTCCCCAGCCCGGACGCGAAAAGGAATTCGAATTTATCGAAATCATTGGCTGGTTAATGTTGGCGGGCGTTGTTCTTGGTTTCGTAACCCTTGCCCTTTATCAGCGAAGTTCGGGAAGATTTATCGAGTGGTTTGACCGTTTCACAACGAGAAAGTGGATACCGGTGAAGCTGCAGAAAATTCTCGTCAGCATTCTCGCCCAGCTTTCATCGGCATTGGGAATACTTCGAGATTGGAAACAAATGCTGTTCGTCACATTTTGGACCTTAGCACTTTGGTTTTCGATATCCATTCCGACGTGGTTGGTGCTACTTGCTTTCAATATGCCGATCACGTTCAGTGACGCCCTATTTATAATGGGTTTTGCGTCGGTCGCATCGGTGGCTCCGACTCCGGGCGGGGCAGCAGGTGCATTTCACACTGCAACAGCGGCCAGCCTGATGTTCCTGAAGAATGACATTGCGAAAGAAGATGCAGCCGCGGTTTCGATCGCGATGCATCTGGTATACTTTGCCCCGGCGATCGTTTTCGGTTTATATTATTTCTTCAACGGAGACATTAGTATCACGCGTTTTCGCAGCCTGCTTTCCGCTGACAATGCGGTTGAGGAGATCGAATCTGATTCTCCCGGTTTCGAAGACGAAGGCCATATCTCCCCCAAATAAACTATGCGTTGTCCATTCTGTGCACATGTTGAGGATAAGGTCGTCGATTCGCGAGAGTCAAAAGACGGCGATTCAATTCGTCGCCGGCGTGAATGCCTTGGTTGCGGACGTCGTTTTACCTCGTATGAACGAATCGATGAGATTCCTTACATGGTCGTCAAAAAAGACGGCAAACGTGAGCATTTTGAACGCAATAAAGTTCTCGCGGGACTTTTCCGAGCGGCTGAAAAGCGTCCGGTCTCAACGATCCAACTGGAAGAGATCGTTGACGAGGTTGAAAAAAATGTTCAGGACTCGCTAGACCGTGAACTTGGTACCAGCGATATCGGCAAGATCATAATGCGGCGTCTGAAGGCTCTAGATAAAGTTGCTTACGTTCGTTTTGCTTCGGTTTATCTTGAGTTTGCTGACGTGTCGGAATTTATGGCCGAGTTGCAAGATCTCGTCCGCTCTCGGGAACGGTCGCAGGACAGAAAGGCCAAGAAAGGCAAAAAGTAAAGTGTGTGCCAATGGATTCGGACAAAAGAAAGAATGAGCGGAAGGAGCTTTCCGAAGAGGTTGTCCTGGAATTCTCATCGGGAACATTCGAAACACGGATCAGTGACATTAGTCTCGGTGGGTGCTACGTCGATGCTATCGCGAGCGTTTCTGAGGGCGAAGCCATTTCTCTTACGATTGCCATAAGTCAGGAAAGGTCGGAGCGATTTTACGGGGAGGTCGCGTATCTTCTCCCGGGCTCTGGCTTTGGTATACGCTTTACTAACCTAACGGATGAAAATACCGACTTTCTTCGTCAAATCCTGTCTTGAATAAAGCGACTGACGCTGTCAGCGGCCGCTTCGGTTTTGCCCTTTCGTCTTTATTTACCTAACATAGAAATATGGCTGAGATCGAAGAATTTCCGGTTGCTCTCGCTGATGGTGAGATAATCGAACCTATGATGCAGATTCCGTCGGACCTGCCCGTTTTGCCGCTCCGCGACATTGTTATCTATCCGTTTATGATAGTGCCGCTGTTCGTTTCCCGCGACCGTTCGATCCGTGCTGTCGAAGAAGCTCTAAAAGATAATCGGATGATCCTGCTCGTTTCACAGCGAGATGTGAATAAAGAGGAACCGGAACAGTCAGATCTTTACGACGTGGGGACGGTCGCGATCATAATGCGGATGCTCAAGCTTCCGGACGGCAGGATCCGGATCTTGATACAAGGGCTTTCGCGGTGCAAGGTAGATTCAGTGTCTGGCAGCGGTGAATACGTAAAAGCTTCCGTAACGCCGGTGTCAGAACCGCTGGCTCCGGAGAATTCGCTCGAGGTAGAGGCTCTCGTCCGTAACGTTAGGGGCTCGATGGAACGCGCGGCTTCGCTCGGCAAAAATATTTCACCTGAGGTCTTAGCGATCATTGCTAATCTTGACGACGCTGGACGACTTGCCGATCTTTCTGCTTCTAACCTTGAACTTAAGGTCGAAGATGCTCAAACCGTACTTGATATTCACGATCCGGTGCCAAGGCTACGACGGGTGAATGATCTTTTAAGCAAGGAAATTGACGTTCTCACCGTGCAGGCAGAGATCAACACTCAGGCCAGGGCCGATATTGATCGCTCGCAGCGGGAGTATTTCCTTCGGCAGCAGCTAAAGGCGATTCAGACTGAATTGGGAGACGGCAATGAACTTTACGAGGAGATCGAACAGTATCGCGACAAGATCCTCAAAGCAAAAATGCCCGAGTCCGCTGAAGAAGAGTCGCTTCGACAGCTTAAAAAGCTAGAACGAATGCATCCCGACACGGCCGAGACGGCTACATTGCGAAACTGGCTCGACATCATAACCGACCTGCCCTGGTCGGTCGCCTCAAAGGATAATCTCAACCTTAAGAAGGCCGAGAAAATTCTGGATGACGACCACTATGGCCTTGAGCGCGTAAAGGAAAGAATTATTGAAGCCTTAGCTGTTCGCAAGCTTCGTGAAAAACCGAAAGGCTCGATCCTTTGTCTTGTCGGACCTCCAGGCGTTGGAAAGACATCGCTTGGACGCTCGGTCGCTCGCGCTTTGAACCGCAAGTTTGTGAGACTTTCGCTTGGTGGATTGCACGATGAGGCTGAGATCCGCGGTCATCGCCGGACCTACGTCGGAGCGATGCCCGGTCGGCTTCTGCAAGCCGTCCAGCAGGCTGGTACAAACAACCCGATGATAATGCTCGACGAGATCGATAAGGTTGGGGCAGATTTTCGTGGAGACCCGAGTTCGGCTTTGCTCGAAGTCCTCGATCCCGAACAGAATTCGACATTTCGCGATAATTATTTAGGCGTGCCGTTCGATCTGTCGAATGTAATGTTTATGACGACCGCTAACGTTTTGGACACGATCCAACCGGCCCTTAGGGACCGCATGGAGATCATATCTTTGTCCGGTTACACGGAGGAAGAAAAGGCTGAGATCGCGAAAAGACATCTTGTTCCTAAGCAGATCGAGGAAAACGGCCTTGAGAAAACAGATGTAAAATTTGACCGCAAAGCGATAACGAAGATCATAAGTGAATACACACAGGAAGCAGGTCTTCGACAGCTTGAGCGGGAGATCGGTAAGGTCTGTCGAAAAGTTGCGCGAAGCAAAGCGGAACTTGAAGCAGAATTTGAGCCGATCAAGGTGACAACTGATAACCTCAAGAAGTTTTTGCGGGTTCCGAAGATATTTAACGAAGGTGCACTAAAGAAAGACGAGATCGGCACCGTTACCGGATTGGCATGGACGGCGGTTGGCGGGGACATTTTGTTCATCGAGGCGTTAAAAACGAAAGGTAAAGGAAAGCTGATGCTCACCGGTCAACTGGGAGAGGTAATGCAGGAATCGGCCCAGGCCGCGTTCTCCTATGCGAAAGCGAGATCGGGTGAGCTTGGAATTCCAGAAGATGCACTCGAAAATTTTGATATACACATTCATCTTCCGGAAGGAGCAATTCCAAAAGATGGTCCGTCGGCAGGAATTACGATGGCAACTGCATTGGTGTCCGTATTGGCTCAACGTCCGGTCCGTAAAGACGTGGCGATGACTGGCGAAATAACATTGCGCGGCAACGTCCTCCCGATCGGCGGCGTCAAAGAAAAGCTGCTAGCGGCTCGGCGGGCAAAAATAAAGACGGTTATTATGCCGGCACCGAACGAACGCGATCTTGAAGATCTCCCGAAAGAGGTTCGTGACGATTTGACATTTGTGTTTGTTGATAATGTGCGACAAGTGTTCGACGCTGCACTGAAAGCCAGCATTTTACCGAAGGTGAAGACGGTAAAGGCTTCATAAAGCCTGCTAAAACACTGGATGTCCTTATATTATAAGCGGTTTAGGCGTTGACCCATTGTAGAAATGAGTGATATCTTAAGAGATTGGTTGTCTGTTAGACGCTAGGGAGAAACGGAACACGGAACTTTTCGACTGTGCTAGCGTTAGAGATTGTAACGCGGGTCGTTTTAAAAGCATCATTAATGAATAAAGGCATTTATAAATTTTTAAGTTTTACGGCATTAGTATTTTTGTTTTCAGCATCGGTTACGAGGTCTCAGACAACGTCCAATGGCTCGTTCACTCCTGAAGTAATCAAGGCTCAAGACGCGGTCAACAAAGTCCTGTTTGATGCAGGTGTTTCCTTTAAGGAAGGCTTGGTCGCTTACTCAGAAAATAATAGCTCTTCTGCGGGCGATAAGTTCAATAGATCTGTGGAAGTGTTTTTGTATTCAACGCTAAATATACAGAAAGAACAGAGGCTTCAAAATTGTTATAATCAGCTGATCGAGACCGTTTATCGAATCGAGTTTCCGACCGAAACGCAATTACCACAGATACGAAATCTGGCTGCCACCTGCACCTGGAACATTGATACGACCCTCTCTGATAAGGTAGCAGGCATGGTACGTCCAGTTTCTGCCTCATCTGTCTCCTATGCATCCAGCACAGTTAGCGTTTCTAACCAGCCGTCGCTCTCGAAAATCGGGTTTAATAGCCAAGAATTCGAGCCTTCGCCGCTCGACGAACTCTCGAAGCTTGAACTTACTCAGGATGAGCAACAGGTCGCGAGCAATCCAATTGCTCAGCAACAATACCAGTACATCCAAACCGCGGTAGCTAACAAATCATTGGGTTTTTCATTCCAGGTTCATCCGATGATTCAACAGTTCATCAACTATTATCGCGGACGCGGTAGGACGACTATGGAAGTTGGCCTATACCGATCGGGAATGTTCATGAGAATGGCTCGCCGTATTTTCAAAGAAGAAGGAATCCCGGAAAATGTCGCTTGGCTTGGTCAGGTCGAAAGCGCTTGGAAACCCAGTGCGATGTCTAACATGGCGGCCTCGGGCTTGTGGCAGTTCATCCCGGGCACGGGCTCCCGGTTCGGCCTGAAACGTACGGCATATATCGACGAACGTAACAGCTTTGACGAAGCGACTAGAGCCTCGGCTCGTTACTTGAAATTCCTTTTTAATCGCTATGGAAATTGGGAACTTGGCATTGCCGCTTACAACTGCGGTGAGGGGAACGTTGATAAAGCTATTCGGCGTGCCGGAGTTGCGGACTTTTGGAGAGCTTATCAGTATCTTCCGCAGGAAACCCGAAACTACGTTCCTAACATTCTGGCAACGATCTTGATCGCAAATAATCCAAATCAATATGGCTTCGGTCATGTTCGCCCGGCGCCGACCTTGGCTTACGACCGCATTCGGATTCCCGCATCGACGAATTTAGGTTTGATCGCTCAGGCGGCGGATACCAGCGTGCAGTATTTGCGTTACCTGAACCCGCACCTTCGCGGCAACGTGACACCGCCGGAACCATACATTGTTAACGTTCCACCGGGCAAGGCTAACGACGTCGTTGCCCTTTTCCGCCGAATCCCGGCTTCAAAGATAAATAATACGAATCTCGCGAATTCGACTTCGGGGGAGACCTGGCAGACTATTTCGAATAGAACTGGTGTGAGTGTTTCCGATCTCGTTGCGGCAAACCCTGGAATGTCAGTTCCGAAGGGCAAAGTCTTTGTGCCGGTGAAAGGGAATAATGTTCAGCAGACCAGTTACTCTCGAACGACAAATCAGGTTCCTGTTTCAGCAGTTAGCGGTTTCAAGATCGTAAAGGCGAAAGCCGGCGATACGATAACAAAAGTTGCTGAAAGAAACGGAGCGAACGCTACTGAAGTAGCGAAATATAATGGCCTTTTACCGAACTCGGTCTTAGGGGCCGGCCGCGAGATCAGGTTGCCTAACAAGTAATCAGATCTTCTTTTCACTCAAATATATTTAGCCGAGATCGATAGCGATCTTGGCTTTTCTATTTTGATCGGTGGTCATCTTGACATAGATGTTCACTGTAACTATACTTGTTACAGATATGGCGGCTAATAGTCAATTTTCAATGGCGGTGCATGTGCTCGCGATGCTGGCAAATTCGGTTGATGGCAACATCAAATCGGAGTGTATCGCCGCGAGCGTTAACACGAATGCCGTAGTGATCCGCCGGTTACTTGGCCAATTGAATCAAGCAAACCTGGTGGTCTCACAAACGGGAGCGACCGGCGGAACGCGTTTGGCGAGAAATCCGGCAGATATTAGTCTATGCGAGATCTACAAAGCGGTATCTTGCGGTGAGGTATTTGCACTTCACGCAAAATCGCCGAATCAGGACTGTCCGATCGGTAAGAACATTGAGATCGTGCTTTGCAATCTGCAGAAAGAGATCGATAAAAGTGTCGGTGAGAAATTGGGGCAATACACATTGAGTAGCGTGATCGAAATGGTGGAACACGCTCACGCGTAATTTTTTTTGAGGCCATCTGTATCAAATACTGTTACAGAAATATTAACTAATAGGGGAAATCATGAGCAACACGACCGTTTCAAATAGTACGATCATCGAGCAACTAAACTGGCGATATGCTGTAAAGGCGTTTGACGCGACGAAAAAGGTTTCGGCAGAAGACTGGGCGACGATCGAAGAATCTCTTAATCTGGCTCCGTCGAGTTTTGGGATCCAGCCTTATAAATTTTTGATAATTGACAACCCGGAATTGCGTGAAAAACTGAAGGGTGCGGCTTGGGGACAGTCTCAGATCACTGACGCTTCTCATTTGGTTGTAATCGCTTACAAGAAGACATTGAGCGATGGAGATATCGAACATTTCGTAGAACGCATCTCTGAAGTTCGCGGTGCTCCAAAAGAGTCGTTAGTCGATTACGAGAACGTCATGAAGGGGGCGGCACAGAAGGCGGTCGATAACGGTTATATCGAGACTTGGAACTCGCGACAGGCATACATCGCGCTCGGGTTTCTGCTTGAGACCGCAGCCTTGATAGGTGTTGACGCTACTCCAATGGAAGGGTTTGATCCGGAACAGTTCAACCAAATTCTTGGTTTAACGGATTATTCAGCAGTAGTAGTGGCAGCGGTCGGATATCGTGACGAAGAAAATGACTGGCTTGCCCCGCTAAAGAAAGTCAGAAAGCCAGCTAGCGAAATCGTCGAACGGGTTTGACCTGTGGATCGATCATGAGGAAAGAATGACAACGTTAATAATCAATTGGACGCCGAGAGCGTTAGGTATTTGTCAGCTAATTCTTCGTTTTATGGGACTTTGACTTCTGCCCGTTCATCGTGAAGACGGTTGAAGACAACTCTCGATACGAAGGAATTGACGATATTTACTTGGGTTAATGTGACAACCGCCCAAAAGGCATGGTGATCTTTTTATGAAAGCATACGAAATTCAAAGGCCCGGCATCGATAATTTGGCAATTGTCGACAATGAAATTCCGGAGGCGAAATTCGGCGAGGTTTTAATTAAATTTCACGCCTTTTGTCTCAACTACCGTGATCTGATGGTAGTTGAGGGTAAGTACAATCCTAAGATGAAACTCCCGGCGGTTCCTTTCTCGGACGGGGCGGGTGAGATTGTGGTTGTCGGCGACGGCGTAACGAAATGGAAGGTCGGCGATCGCGTTACTCCGATCTTCATGCAAGGCTGGGGCGAAGGCGAACCCAACGCAGAGAAATCCAAGACGGCCCTTGGCGGCGGCGGCGATTGGGATGGGGTATTGCGGGAGTTCGGGGCTTTTAGCCAAGATTCTGTCGTCAAGATACCTGATCATCTTTCATTCGAAGAGGCCGCAACACTGCCCTGTGCAGCGGTGACGGCATGGAACGCGTTGTCCGTTTCTGGGTCCATTAAAGCCGGTGATACGGTTTTGACATTAGGCACTGGCGGCGTTTCAGTCTTCGCGGTTCAGTTAGCAAAGATGTTTGGTGCGAGTGTAATTGCCACGTCAAGTAGTGATGAAAAGATCGCTAAATTGAGATCTGTCGGAGCCGACGAGACGATCAATTATCGAGATCGGGAAGACTGGGATAGAGCGGTTCTGGAGCTAACAGCCAAACGCGGGGTTGATCATGTTATCGAGGTTGGCGGTGCGGGAACCATCGCTCGATCGGTCAACGCGGTGAAGACGGCTGGGCACGTAGCGGTCATCGGTGTTTTGACGAGTGGCAACGATTTCAACCCGGTATCGCTTTTGATGAAGTCCGCCAGGATGCAAGGAATTTACGTTGGTTCGCGCTCTATGTTCGAAGACCTTAACCAGGCGATTACGGTCAGCGGTCTTCGTCCCGTGATCGATAGAATCTTCGGTTTCAGTGAGGTTAAAGAGGCATTGCGATATATGGAGAGTTGTTCTCATTTTGGCAAGATCGTAGTGAAAATCGACTAATTGCAGTGATATTAATCAAGAGACGAGGGGGTTTTAAGAAAATGGCTACATTATTTGACACTTTGAAAGTTGGGCAGCTTGAGTTAAAAAACAGGATCGTGATGGCGCCGCTTACGCGAAGCCGGGCGAACGATGCGGATGGCGTTCCGGCCGAATTTTCGGCCGACTATTACAGCCAGCGTGCGTCGGGCGGTCTGCTTGTGACGGAGGCGACAAACATTTCTGCAATGGCAAAAGGTTATGTTCGGACGCCTGGAATTTTTACTTAGGAACAGATCGACGGTTGGAAAAAGATCGTTACGGCAGTTCACGCAAAGGGCGGGAAGATCTTTTTGCAGATCTTTCACACCGGCAGAATTGCTTTGCCTGATTTTTTACCTGGCGAAGAGCAACCAGTCGCTCCATCGGCCATCAAAGCATCAGGACAGAATTACACGGACAGTGCCGGGATGAAGGATTTTGTGGTCCCGCGTGAATTAACGGTTGAGGAGATAAAAGGTATCGTTCAAGACTTCGCGACAGCTGCCAAAAACGGTATCGATGCAGGTTTTGACGGCGTTGAGATCCACGGTGCGAACGGATATCTGATCCAGCAGTTCCTTTCGACAAATGTAAACAAGCGAACCGACGAATACGGCTCTACGATCGAGAATCGGGCTAGATTCCTTTTCGAAGTTGTCGAAGCGGTTGTCGGTGCTATAGGTGGCGAACAAACAGGATTACGGCTTTCACCCGGTGGTGAGTTTAACGATATTAAGGAAGACGATGCCGAGGAGCTTTACGACTATGTTGTCAGGAAATTAAATGACCACAAACTCGCATATTTGCATATCGGCACCTTTGATCAGAACCGTAATTGGCATCCGATCCTACGGCCGATCGTTGAAGGGGTCTACCTAGCAGGCGTTGGTTTCGACAAAGAAAGCGGCCAAAAACTACTCGAAAACGGCGGCGCCGACGCGATCGTTTACGGCAAATGGTTTCTCTCCAATCCGGATTTGCCTGAGAGGTTCCGACGTGACGCTCCGTTGAATGAACCGGACGAAACAACATTCTACACCCCTGGCGAAGCGGGTTACACCGATTATCCTTTTCTCGGAAATGCCGAGGCGGCTTAAAAACAGAAGTTCAAGTAAATTTAGGAGAAAAAATGGCAAATAATATCTACGAAATACCAGTGAAGAAGATCGACGGTAGTGATGCGTCGCTAGATGGCTATAAGGGCAAGGTTTTGATGGTGGTCAACGTTGCGTCGAAATGTGGCCTGACGCCCCAGTACGCCGGAATCGAAAGTCTATACAAGGAATACAAGGATCAGGGTTTTGAGGTCCTCGGCTTTCCTGCCAATAATTTTTTGGCACAAGAACCAGGAACGAATGAAGAGATCCAGGATTTCTGCCAGACCAATTACGATGTGACCTTTCCTCTCTTCCAGAAAATCTCTGTAAAGGGCGACGATCAGCATCCGCTTTATGGGTTTTTGACGGAGGAGAAGGGCGAGGCTGACATTTCGAACGGAGCGGCATTTGAGGAAAAGTTGAAGGGTTTTGGTCAGTCCCGCGAACATTCAAGCGATGTATTGTGGAACTTTGAGAAATTCCTCGTCGGCAAAGATGGCAACGTTGTAGCAAGGATTGCACCCGATGTGACTGCGGAAGACGATAGAGTTATCGCAGCACTAAAGGCTGAGATCGACAAGTAAGGATTAATCCGTGGATTTTTAGGTCGAAGTCCTTCGATATGCATTTGAATGTACGATGGGGCACACAATCACATTATTTTTTAGAACATAATTGACGTAGAAAGAAATACAGAGAACTTATGAAAATCGGAATAATAGGAGCAGGGAACATTGGTTCGAACGCGGCGAAACTGTTTGTTAAAGCCGGTCACTTGGTAGCGATCAGTAATTCACGTGGCGGTGATTCGTTGAATGAACTCTTGAAAGAGTTGGGCGATAATGCTGAAAGCTCGAGTGTCGAGGCAGCCATTGAATTTGGGGATCTTATTTTCATCTCAATACCGCTCGGCAAATATGCTACCTTGCCAAGAAATGGTTTCGAAGGAAAGATCGTCATCGATTCGAACAATTACTATCCTGACCGTGATGGCAGCATTGTTGAACTCGATAACGATTCGACCACATCAAGCGAAATGCTTGCCGAACATCTAACGGGTGCTCGTATCGTAAAGGGTTTCAACACGATTTGGTTCGAACACTTGAAAACCAAGGGAAACGCTGATCTCTCCCTGGACGCAAGGCGTGCGATATTTATTGCCGGCGACGATTCGGAAGCCAAAGCGGTAGTTTCCAAGTTGATCGAAGATATTGGTTTTGCTGCTGTTGACTCTGGTTTTCTTGCCGAGGGTGGCAGGTTACAGCAACCGAACTCGCTTATCTACAATAAGGATGTCACGGCACAGGAAGCTGCGGATCTGATCGGGTATGCCGCCTTAGACTAATAGAATGTAGGGAGAAACCGTGAGTAGCTTTTTGGCGACCTTGAAGGAGAAAGATGAGCGAGAAAAATGTTTGGTTTATAACAGGTTGTTCCACCGGATTTGGACGCGAACTGGCAAAGCAGTTGCTCGAGGCCGGTTACCGTGTTGCCGTAACTGCCAGGGATGAGAGTAAGATTCAGGACCTTGCTTCGATCAACCGCGAAAACAGTCTTCTGATCGCACTCGACGTTACAGTGCCCGAACAGGTCGAAAGTGCCGTTCGAAAAGCAGAAGAGCATTTCGGTCGGGTGGACGTCCTAGTCAATAACGCAGGATTTGGATACTTTGGAGCTATCGAGGAGAGTGACGAGGCTGAGGTCAGGTCGATGTTCGAAGCAAATTTTTGGGGACTTGCCGCTATGACCCGGGCTGTACTGCCAAAAATGCGGGAGCGTCGAAGCGGGACAGTAGTAAATATTTCGTCGATAGGTGGATTCGTTGGATTTCCGGGAGTTGGCTATTACAACGCAACGAAATTCGCAGTTAATGGTTTTTCTGAAGCGTTGAAGAAAGAGGTCGGAGCTCTCGGGATAAAGGTCATACTGGTTCAGCCGTCGGGTTTTCGAACAGATTGGGCAGGTCGTTCCGCGAATGATGCGACTAATAATATCGCCGATTACGCTGAAACTGCTGGTGCAAACCAATCCGCGATTCGCGGGTACAGCGGAAAACAGCCGGGTGACCCGGTTCGAGCCGCAATGGCGATAATAAAGGCAGTAGAGTCGGAGAATCCGCCCTTCAATCTTCTGTTGGGAAAGGCGGCATTGAAAAATGCGAGGCTCAAGGTCGATGATCTACGAGTCGAATTTGATAATTGGGCTCAAACATCGGAGGGTGCCGATTTCCCCGAATCCTAAGTAATTTCGAAAACTTAATGGTTATTAAGTTAGTTGATGGAACGATGATTCAGACGGAATACCTACGCGAAATGATCCGCGTGTGAAATAGATCACAGAAGGAGAAAAAATCATGGCAGAAAGAAAAGCGACCGCGGTATGGAATGGCGGCTTAAAAGATGGGAAAGGAACTGTAGCGTTGGGCAGCGGGTTGTTCGAGGGCGTTTTTTCCTTCGGAACAAGAATGGGAGAAGAGCCGGGAACAAATCCTGAGGAACTATTAGGAGCCTCACTCGCAGGTTGTTATGCGATGGCACTCAATGCAACGTTGGAGGGTTCAGGGACACCGGCGAAGAGTGTTAAGACCGAGGCGAATGTTCATCTTGGAAAGGATGATGCGGGCTTCGCGATCAAGGGAATTGATCTGAGCGTTGTCGCAGAGGTCGAAGGTTTAGATGACGCCGCTTTTCAGACGATCGCCGAAAAAGTCAGTCACGAATGTCCGATAAGTAAAGCATTGACAGGGACTAAGATCACTCTTTCTGCCAGATTGGCATAATGGTCGCGTGGCGGTATTTGTTAGAAAACCTTTTGCGATGCGATTCGTAGCTGAGATATAATTCCGAAATGGTTTTTTGGAGATAAAAAAATGGGAAATTTTGCAAAAACAGTAACAGATACAGCATTCGAAGCGGATGTTTTGGGTTCAGAGAAGCCGGTATTGGTGGATTTCTGGGCTGAATGGTGTGGGCCTTGCCGTATGATCGCTCCGTCGGTCGAAGCCGTCGCGGAAGAATATGACGGAAAGGCGAGCTTCTATAAAATGAACGTTGATGAGAACATGAACGTTCCTCAGCAGTTCGGCATTCGCGGAATCCCGACGCTAATTCTTTTTAAGGGCGGCCAAGAGCAGGAGCGGATCGTCGGAGCGGTAACGCGAGAGGCTATCGCGAAAGTTGTTGATAAATATATTTAAGTTGCGGATGTTTAAGTCAATATGAAAGGGTGCTGATCTTAGATCTGCACCCTTTTTCGGTTTTAATTCGATGAATAAAAAAGACTGAGAAACGCACTCAGTCTCTGCTTCAGATGGTCCAGCAAACTTAATTAATGGTAATTGTAGTTTGCCGGTGGATAGTCCCCGTTCGCTCCGAATGCAAAAATAGTCGCTGCTCCGTTAGTTGAGTTGAGCGAATAGAATGCAGAAGCGTTAGCAGTTATGGACGGACGCCAGACTGCTACGTCGACTTTGCCATCACCGTCATAATCACCCTGAGTAGGGATGTCGGCAGCTAAACCAAAAGTCCTGTACTGGATCGAACCATTCAGGCTCGACAACCACTGCCACTGGAGCGAACCGCTAACAATTCTGACCGTAGCGATGTCCGTCTTACCGTCTCCATCATAGTCACCTGGAACGACAAAGTCCGTTGGAGTGCCGAAGGTTGTGATCGAAGTCGTACCTGTCGAAAGGAGGGTCCAGTAATTACCCTGGCCCGCTCCATTGCTTCTTTGAACGACGAAATCAGCACTTCCGTTACCATCATAGTCGCCCGGGGCAGGGTAGTCCCCGTTTACGCCCCAAGGAATATAGGTCGTCGGTCCGTTCGCAACTGCTCGGTAAAACCAAGTACTTTGAAGGCCGGCAGAAGCACCTGGACGATAAACCGCAAGATCCGCACTGCCGTCGTTATTATAATCGTCGACTACCGTTGGATCGTCGCCAGTCTGACCGAAGGTTTCGACGCGGACGGTGCTTGTTGCACTATTATAGATGTAGAATGCGGCGACCGTTGCCGCACCTGAACGCCAGACAGCGATGTCGTCTTTATTATCGTTATCGAAATCTTCCGGGATGAAGGTGTCTGTTGCAAGACCCCAAGCGAATCCGACTGTCGGAGCGGCAGAATTGTTCAGGTTGTAGAACCAGTTGACCTGACCGTTCGCACCACCGCCAACGTTTCTGACAACTGCATAGTCTGTACGACCGTCCCCATTGAAATCGACCGGAGCATCGGCAGTAACGGAAGCTCCGCAGGGAGTCAAAGCCGATGTTGTATTCCTCGGGACCGGAGCAGACACGACGTCAAAGTCGGCGTTGTTATTGTCCGAATCAGTACATCCGCCCGTTTTTCGAACACTGCCCTGAGATGAGGTTAGGGCGGTGCCATTATTCGTTGACGTTCCACCTTCACCGTTTCCTGCAGTTCCGTTTCCGGCCGCTCCGTAAGCGACCCAGTCAACTAAAAGAGCCAGCTGAGCAGGGGAGCAAGGGGTTGCTGTGGAACCGCAAGTATTTATAGGAAGGGCCGCAGTAGCCAAGGCAACCTTGCCGCTCGATCCCGACATAGTCAAATTTGCGGTCGTGGCGTCGGGGGTTACCGGGAATGCAGCTCCCGCACTTCCAGTGGGGCCGGTTTGAACAAAGTAGTATTGTCCTGGATTGATGGTAACGTTTGGCAGAGCAAACGCGTTTCCTGCGGTGCTAGCAAAGGCTCCGGTCGCGGAACCATAATACAGCGACAGTCCGTTTAGCGACTGAGGCGTCGACGAAACATTTTTCAGCTCTACGTAATCGAAGAGGTATGTTCCGGTCGAACCGCCGCCGCCGCCATTGACCTGACTGATGACAATCGTTGTGGAGACGGCACTCGCACGGTCAATATTTTTATCTGTTGCCGAAACGGCGTCTACAAAAATAGACGACGACGCAATAGCAACAAACGTGAATAAACTCAAAATATATTTTTTCATAAAGATTACTTTTAATTCGACCCCTGTTTTCACAGATCAGAGGACTTTTGCACTAAAACCCGATGCCCGCTTACTTTAAAGGTAAATCGGAACTGATTCCAAACTTAAGGACTTTTATGAACGATATCATAGATCCCGCGTTAGACGCTTTGCATCTGGCTTGAGCGCAGGGAAATCGCCTCAATTTTTTGTTACAATTTGAAGATAAATCGAGGTTCGAGATTTCTTATGCGGGTCAAAGCTTTAGGTTTTTTATTGATCACGTCAATCGGTATGGCAACCGAGATGAGATCGCAGGTCAAACCATCGGGCGATCAGGAAGAGGTTATCCGCGTCGATACACAGCTCGTAAACGTTCCGGTTGCTGTCATTTCTGCGAGCGGAACGTCTGTAAAAGCATTGAAGGCCGCGAATTTCGTCCTTTTCGAAGATGGAAAACGGCAGGAGATCTCCGACTTTTCGACGACCAGCGAACCGTTCGAGGTTGCACTTGTACTCGACACTTCGGGTTCGGCTCGTAACGACCTTCCTTTAATTAAAAGTGCTGCGAAAGGTTTTGTGAATTCTTTGCGACCGGGCGATCGGGTTTCGATCATTGCCTTTGATACGGACAGAACTTCCGGAAAAGCATTTGCTATCAGTGAGATTCTCAGCCCGCTGACGAGTGACCGAACGGCGTTGAATGCAGCAATCGAACGAATAAAAACTAGTAACGGCACTCCTTATTATGATTCTTTGCTGCAAACAGTTGATAAGGTGTTTCGGGAAAAGCCAACGGAAGAGTTTCGCGGTCGGCGAGCATTAGTTGCGTTGACCGACGGCGTTGATTCGACGAGTTCTGCTGATTTCGGGTCTGCGAAAGAGTCACTTGAAGGTGCAGGGATCATTTCCTTCTTCATCAAGGTCGACACGCGAGAGTTTTTCGAGGAGAGTTTGCTCGGCGATTGCCAGTCAGCGACGCGGTTCTCGGCGGCACAGATCAAGCGATACTATCGAAGTCTCGGCATTAAATCCAATACTGAGCGGGCTGCGTCGTTTTGCCAACTCGGAGATTTCGAACGCCTAGCCGTGAGCAAACGAATCTACGAGATTGCCGACACGGAAATGAACGAACTCGCGAAAGCGTCCGGCGGGCGGGTTTTTCCCGTCGATGATCTTAGCGAAGCTCGCGCGGCATTCAAAAGCGTGGCGGACGAGATCGGTACTAAATACACGCTTGGCTATTACCCGACGAACGTCAAACGCGACGGCTCCGTGCGAAAGATCAAGGTCGAACTAAAAGGCGTGCCCGTTGGCAGTATTGTCCGGGCCCGCGAAAGCTACACCGCTCCGGTAAATTAAGAGGTTCAACCACGACTTACACGACTGGATTTCTTTTAATTCGTTTTATTCGTGGCAAGGTTATTTTATGAAGAAGTTTGGACGCGTTTGTTTAGTGGTCTTGGACTCGGCCGGGATCGGTGAGATGTCGGATGCGGCTCGATGGGGAGATGCGGGAGCGGACACGCTTGGGCATATTTTGGAATCGCGGACGGTCGATCTGCCTAATTTAAGGCAGATGGGACTGGGCAATATCACGCCGCTTAAAGGTCTTGCTCCGACCGCCGATCCGACAGCGTCGTTTGGTAAGTGCACGCTCAAATCCAACGGCAAAGACACGACGACCGGGCATTGGGAAATGGCGGGGATCATCTTGCAGACGGGTTTCCCGACGTTTCCCGACGGATTTCCGCTGCGGATAATTGATACGTTTGTGAAGGATGCGAAGATTCCGGGGATTCTCGGCAACTACGCGGCGTCGGGCACGGAGATAATCAAAGATCTCGGCGAAGAGCACGTCGCGACGGGCAAGCCGATCGTTTATACGTCGGCCGACTCGGTGTTTCAGATCGCGGCTCACGAAGAGATCGTGCCCGTCGACCGTCTGTATGAGATCTGCGAGATCGCGCGGAATATTCTGCACGGCGAAGATGAAGTCGCCCGCGTGATCGCTCGGCCTTTTCTTGGAAACAATGCCGCGGATTTCAAACGCACAGAGAATCGCCACGACTACGCGGTGCCGCCGCCGAGCGATAACCTTCTGCCGTTGCTTCAGAATGCTGGTCTGGACGTTGTTTGCATCGGCAAGATCGCGTCGATCTACGATTCGATGGGCGTCACCGAAGACCTTGCGGCGAAAAATAACGAGCAGACGATCAACCAGACGATCAACGCCTTGAATGCGGACTCGCGGGGATTGATCTTTAGCAATTTGGTCGATTTCGATATGCTTTATGGCCACCGCCGCGACACCGAGGGCTACGCAAAGGCTCTCGAACACTTCGACACGCGTCTGCCCGAGATGATCGCGGCGCTGGGCGACGACGATCTGCTGATAATGACCGCCGACCACGGCAACGACCCGACCAAAGACGGCTCCGACCACACCCGCGAATACGTGCCGCTGCTCGTCTACGGTAAAAACGCGAAGGCCGGCGTGCCACTCGGCACCCGCCAATCCCTCTCCGACATCGGCCAAACGATCGCCGAGAACTTCGGCCTGAGAATCGCCGACGGAGTGAGTTTCCTAAAAGAGATCTAAGTTAGAGCGGAACGCAAACCGGCGAGGCGGACACGAGTGTCTGCACTCCGGCGTTTTTGGGCGGCAGGCGTAAAAAAAGAGGCTCCAAGAGCCTCAGTTGTTTTGGGTTGAACGAAGAGTTAGACCGCCGAGCCGCTTTTCTTTTCTTTGTCGTTGCCGCAGCAGGAGCATGAGCAGCTTTTCGTTTCGGTTGTTGCCGTGGGCTGGGCGGAATCGACAGTTGTCGACGCGTTCTTCACCTTCATCGGGCAGGAGTCGCCGTTGCAGCAGTCGCAATTGTCACAACACGAAGCCGTTTCTGCGGCACCCGCGTTTTTCTTCTTCATCGGACACGAATCGCCGCTACAGCACGACATCGCATTCTGCGAAGTCGTTTTGGTCGCTGTGAACGCATAAGCGAAAACCCCAACTGCCAACGTTAGCATCGCGAAGACGCTCAATAATATTTTCTTTTTCATTTCATTTACCTCGCAGAAACAACTTCACTTGATTCTAACAACTTTAATACTGGTTCGCAATTATATTATTCCATCGACGGTAACTAACTTAGCGAGGTTCGCCATTCTCGTTCAGCTTGTGTTTTGGTTTAGAATGCTTGAACAAGCGGTGAATAACAAAATTATGAAAGCTAGAATCGTCTGTTTAACGATTATTATCTCTGTGTTTGCCCAGATGGG
>JAYSZT010000046.1:0-12569 GCA_043737915.1 Acidobacteriota bacterium | reverse complement strand
AGTTCGCGTCTAAAAAATAAAACCTGGAGAATCAACAAAATGAGAAAAACAAACTTCTTAGGTACGGCGTTCAGTGTACTGTTCGCCCTAGTTCTATTCAATGCGGCTACATTTGCCCAGTCAACCGACATTGACAATCCGACACTAGTTACGCAAAGCACCGTTCAAGGAAAACATCCCGGAAATAGTAGCGCAACACTAGTTTATTACTACACTTTCACAGCCGGACCCGGAATCCTGAAAATAACTACGGATCAGAGATCAGTCGGAATTACTGCCAATGCAAACCTATCGTGGGAACTGACCGATGCTAATTTTAAGAAGTTAGGAAGCGAAGACTTTTACCAAGTCACGACATTGGAGAGAAGAGTTTCAGAGATAAAACTTACCAAGAAGCAAAAAGTCGTTCTTAAGGTAGACGTTACTGAAGATGTTAAACTTTTCAAATTCATGTTCAGCGGAGCGGTCGATTTCACCAGCGACGGAGGCGAAGTTATTCCGGATATTTCCGACATCAATCCTCCTCAACTCTGCATGCCGCGTAACGGAGTCTTTATTATGACGATGAACGACGGTAAGAAAGTAAAAGTTGACCTAAGCAAAGTTCAAAAGATAGAAGTTCAATAACAGTTTCCAAATTAATGAAGGGCATCGAACTGTTGCAGGTTTGGTGCTCTTCGTCATTTCAACAAGCGCATATCGAGAACAGCTTCCACGTCACACCTGCAGTCTATACGCTCCTCATGGTCATCACGAAAACAGGTGCGGAGCTTGATACCTTTTGCACAAAACGTTTGAAATTTATTCACAGCTTTTCTTTGAACATCCTACGGAATTTTACGAAGTGACAACGCAACCGCGAGATATTAGAATCGTGTTAGATGGCTATTTACCTCGGCGGTGAGACCGCCCCTGCGAAACCAAATTTGGATGATCTGACTCCGCGCGAGATCGTGGCGGAGCTGGATAAATACGTTGTCGGGCAGAATGCGGCGAAGAAGGCGGTGGCGGTTGCTTTGCGGAATCGGATTCGGAGGCAAAAGCTTGCGCCGGAGATGGCGGCGGATGTTTTGCCTAAGAATATTCTGATGATCGGTTCGACCGGCGTTGGTAAAACTGAGATCGCGAGAAGATTAGCGAGGCTTGCTAATTCCCCGTTCATTAAAATTGAGGCTTCGAAGTTCACCGAGGTCGGCTATATGGGCCGAGATGTCGAATCGATGGTTCGCGAACTCGCCGAGGTCGCCGTCGAGATGGCGAAACAGAACTCTTTCGAAGACGTGCTTCCCCGGGCAGAAAAAAACGTTGAGGAACGTTTGCTCGATATTCTCCTTCCGCCGTCCGACAGCTATCGGCCTGATTCGAGCGAGAGTGTCGAAGAAGCCGAAACAAATTCGCTGAGCCGAACCCGCGAAAAGCTTCGCGAACAGCTTCGTCGCGGAGATCTGGATGAGCGTTTGATCGATTTTGACACGCAGGAACGATCCGGGGCGTCGATCGACTTCATCGGCGGTCAGGGAATGGAAGAAATGGGCGTAAATCTTCGCGATATGATGGGAAACATGTTCCCGGCAAAGACCGTTTCCAAAAAAATGGCCCTCGGCGAAGCCCGCAAATATATGCTTCGCGACGAACAGGAATCGCTCGTCGATATGGATCAGATCACGCGGCAAGCGATCGACCGTGCACAGCAATCGGGAATCATTTTCCTCGACGAATTGGATAAAATTGCCGGCCGCGAGTCCGGCGGAAATCCGGCAGTCTCGCGCGAAGGCGTCCAACGCGACCTTTTGCCCATCGTCGAGGGCACAAATGTTAATACAAAATACGGAATGGTTTCGACCGAGCATATTTTGTTCATCGCCGCCGGTGCATTTCACGTTGCCAAGCCGTCCGATCTCATTCCCGAGTTGCAAGGACGATTCCCGATCCGCGTGGAACTCGAGGCTCTAACGATCGATGACCTCAAACGCATTCTCGTTCAGCCCAAGAATTCGCTGATCAAACAATATCAAGCCCTGCTCGCAACCGAAGGCATCGAACTCAGTTTCACCGAAGACGCCGTCAATAAACTGGCCGAGATGACTGAGGAAATGAACAGAAACACCGAAAACATCGGTGCCCGGCGTCTGCATACGCTCGTCGAGAAACTACTGGAGGAGATCAGCTTCCTCGGCAGCGAACTAGAACAAAAAACGCAAACGATCGACGCCGCATACGTCAACGAAAAACTTTCCGGCCTGATCGAAGACCAAAACCTGCGGCAGTACATTTTGTAAGAGAATTGCCACAAAGGGCACAAAAGACACAAAGAAATCAGAAGATGATGTTCGTTTCCAAGAATCCCAATAGAATTAGTTCAACGAAAATAAAGCATCTTCCCTTTGTGTATTTTGTGCCTTCCGTGGCTACATTTCTTATTCAGACTTTCACCACAGAGACGCCAGAGGCACAGAGTAGATAAATTGCATGCAATTATTCAGTAAAAATTCTTTGGTAAACAAATTTCCTCTTAACTCTGTGTCTCTGTGCCTGTGTGGTGCAATTCTTCTGCTCATCGCCCTCGCTCCTGCCTGCGGAAAGCGTAAACCACCGGTTCCGCCAAAAGACAGGGTTTCGCAGCGGGTTGAGATCTCGGGATTTCAGCGTGGGAATCGGGTGATCATCTCCTGGAAGATGCCGGCCCGAAATGCGGCTCGTGACAGTGTTTTGAATATCGATCGGGCGGATATTTATCGGCTCGTCGAGCCTGCGAATTCATCGCTCACGCTCTCCGAAGAGGATTTTTCTAACCGCAGCAACATCATTGCGACTCTCAAGATCAACGACGATGATTTCGGCTTGAAAACATTGCAGTATTTCGACGAACTCCAGTTCGCCGGTCAATCGGCACGCCTTCGATACGCGATCCGGCTCGTAAATGCCTCCGGACAAAAGGCATCGTTCTCGAATTTTCTCCTGATCGAGCCAGCCGCCAAGGTCGCGGGCTCGCCGTCTTCACTGTCGGCCGTAGGATCGCAGGAATCGGTCAAGCTCAAGTGGAGTGCTCCGTCCACCAACATCGACGGCACTACGCCCGTCTCCGTACTCGGCTACAACATCTACCGGTCTAACTCCGACAAAGAGCCAGGCCGTCTACTCAATAAAACGCCCGTCGCCGACCCCGAATACAGCGACGAATTCTTTGAGTTCGGGAAAGATTACTACTATTTCGTCCGTGCCGTATCCGTCGGCGTCCAGGCCGAGCCGCTCGAGAGTTCCGAAAGTAATATTCTGAATTTCAAAACCGTCGACACCTTCGCTCCGTCAGCGCCGACTGCGATCACTCTCGCCGCCGGACAGAACACGATCTCGATCTTCTTCGCCGTCAACCCCGAAAAAGACATCGCCGGCTACCGCATCTACCGCTCCACCGACGACACGATCAACAAAGCCAAATGGCAACTCATAACCCCCGAGCTGCTAAAAGCAAACACTTTCCAAGACACCACCGTCCAAAGCGGCCAAAAATACTTCTACTACCTTACCGCTACCGACCTCAGGAACAATGTCAGTGAAACCTCCGACGTCGTCTCGGACTCAGTCCCCTAAAAAATGCCGGAGTCAGATTTTTACCACGACCCCATTCCCCCTCCCGCCAATCCGTCCAGGAGGACAAGAAGAAAAGATCTTGCCTTAACTCCCCGCCTCCTCTTTACCCCTTTCCATTAAAGTTTTCCCGCTCTTCACTATTTGCCGTTTACCGTTTACCATTTACGGAGTATGACTTTCCCCATTCCATCGAAGATCGTCTGCGTCGGGAGAAATTACGCGGAGCATGCGAAAGAGCTCGGTAACGATGTCCCGACGGAGCCGTTGTTGTTTTTAAAAGCTCCTTCGTCGTTGTGCTTTAATAACGACGAAATAGTTATACCTAAACAATCACTTCAAGTTGAACACGAGGCTGAACTTGCAGTTGTTATCTCAAAGCAGTGTAAAGACTTAGATGACGACGCTGATGTACAACATTACATTCACGGCTACACCTGTTTGAATGATGTAACCGCCCGAGATGTTCAGCGTAATGACGTGCAATTCACTCGAGCGAAGTCGTTTGATACGTTCTGCTGCGTCGGCCCTGAGATCGTTACGGATCTCGACACTGCAGATCTTGCGATCATTTGCCGTGTTAACGGAGAGGTAAAACAAAACGGACGCACTCTGCAAATGGTTTTTCCCGTGGATTTTCTGATACGATATATTTCTCGACAGATGACTTTGATGCCCGGCGACATAATCGCCACCGGAACACCGTCCGGCGTGTCGAAACTTTCGCCCGGCGACATCTGCGAAGTCGAAATTGAAGGAATTGGAATACTGAGGAATGTGGTAGTTGGTAGTTGGTAGTCAGTAGTCAATAGTCAGTAGTCAGTAGTCAAAAGTTTAAGACGCTAAGTGTGCACTTCGAAACATGGCACAAGCCCGCACGCAGTAAGGGCAAAACATGAACTTTGAATATAGTTTTGGCCTCCAAATTTAGTCGATTACAGTTTCTACGAGTATTTATTTAAGCTAATGAACAAATACCGCCCCTACTTACGTGCGGGCCTGTGCAAAAATTATGAAATTTTTTATCGATACAGCAAATTTAGACGAGATCAAAGAGGCGGTTGAGCTTGGATTGATCGATGGCGTGACAACAAATCCTTCGCTGGTTGCAAAGGAAGGAGATATTGATTTTAAGGAACACATCGCCGCGATTTGCAAGCTGGTAAAAGGTGATGTTTCGGCCGAGGTAACCGCTTTGGACACGGCCGGAATGATATCCGAGGGCCGCGAATTGGCAAAAATAGCCGACAACGTTGTTATTAAGGTTCCGCTCACACTCGACGGACTAAAAGCTTGCCGCACGTTCCGCAGCGAAGGTACGAAGGTAAACGTCACGTTATGTTTCTCCGCCGCTCAGGCACTGCTTGCCGCAAAGGCCGGTGCAAGTTATATTTCGCCATTTATCGGACGCCTTGACGACATCGGGCAGAACGGAATGCAACTGATCGAGGAGATCGTCCAGATCTACGGCAATTATAACTTTGAAACTGAGGTTTTAGCCGCTTCGATAAGGCATCCGATGCATATCGTCGACTGTGCCCTGGCCGGTGCCGACGTCGCGACTATTCCGTTTAAGATAATTACGCAACTTGTGAAGCATCCCCTAACCGATAAAGGTCTTGAAGGATTTTTAGCGGACTGGAAGAAGAGCGGCAGATAAAGATAATCTTTATCCCTTTCACAAACCAACCTCTAAGCTTCCTCGTTAAAGTAAACTGTGAGGTATTTTATCGCAGACAACGCCCGCACTATGCTGGCGTTTCTGCGATCAATGCCTTGATCTCGCTGTGAAGGGATGCCGCTTCGGGAATGCTTTGCAAAGCAAACTGATACCTGACATGGAACTGTTCGTCCGGTTCTCTCAATTCCACCAGCTCCGTTACCTTTTCTAAATTTGCATCGATCAACTCCTCCGGAATGCCATCCTTGGCCGCAAACATCTCGTCGATCTCCACGATCAGCATCGAGAACTTTCGCAGCCATTCAAAATCCTTGTCCTCAAGCAGAAGACCTAAAAATTGTGACGAATTAAGCGGTCCGTTGATGCCCTCGTATATTTCCCGCTCGTTATCGAGCATGGATTTATGCAGTTTAAGCATCAGATTGCGTGCATTTTTAAGTTTTTCGGCCTTATTCATAAATTAATCTTAGCCTACTTCATAAATAAAACATACCGTGCTAACTTTTGATTATTAGCCAGCTAATAATATATAGTTAGCTGGCTAATCGTAGATAATTGCAGGGCTAACTACTTCTAATAAGTGAGCTAATTGTATAAACTTAGCAGTAAGTAAACCAAGGAAATAATGGCGGGAAATATTAATTTTGAAGAAACGGTTAGTTACCTTCTTGCCAAGGTGACGACGGCATTTCGTAATTCCCTCGAACGAAACATGGGAGTCATCGGGCTTCACGGCGGGCAAATTTTTGTCCTGCTCGAGCTCTGGGAGAAAGACGGTCTGCGTCAAATAGATATCGCCAACCGGCTCAACCTCTCTGCACCGACGGTTAACAAAATGATCAAAGGCCTCATCGAGGTGAATCTAGTTACGCGTAAAAGGGTAGAAGACGATGCCCGTTCCACGAGGATATTTTTAACCAAGAGCGGTTATGAAATGCGAGCGAATGTCGAGGCACAGTGGATCGACCTTGAGGAGAGCTGCCTCATTGGATTGAGTGAAACTGAGCGTCTCGTTCTCTTTGATCTGCTTGGCAGACTTCGCAATACTTACACGGGGCGGAAATCCGATACGGAAGAATAAGTATTTTTTCGGCTGATTCTTTTTAGAATAAGGGAGGAAAATATGAAGATAATTCTCGCCACTGACGGCACGAAACATGGAAAAGCTGCGGCGGAAATGCTGACCAGATATAATCTGACGAACGGAGATCTTGTTCACGTCATCAGTGTCGTCGATATGGCGTTGCCGGTCTCGATCGATCTATACGGTGGCTATGTGCCTGACATGGCTGAGATGGAAAAGGCGGTAAAAGAAAATGCGTCGACGATTGTGTCGGAGACACGCGAATTACTCACCGCAAGATTCCCTGACGCTGAAATTACGACTGATGTTCTTTTCGGTTCGCCTGACAGCAGGATCGTTGAGAACGCAGAAGAGATCGGCGCAGACCTGATCGTTCTCGGTTCGCACGGCTACAGCCGTTGGGAAAGATTACTTCTCGGCTCGGTTTCAAGCTCGGTCGTTCATCATGCTCACTGCTCCGTACTGATTGTACGAACCCTGGAACAGGCTGATGAGTAATCCGGACATCACCATTAACTCCAGAAAATATGACGGAAGCATCAGCCGAACATGGCATTGTAACCTCGTCGCTCAACAAGGTTCGCTACTCACTTTTTTGGGTGTTTTCGATCAGGACTTAGACCATCCACATCTCGGGTTTATTAAAAAAGGGACGATCTCTCACGAATTTTATTGGGCCGACCGTTGGTACAATATCTTTCGCTTTCACGAGAGCGACGGAAGTTTCCGAAACTACTATTGCAACATAAATATGCCGCCGACATTTAATAATGGCGTGCTAGATTATGTTGATCTCGATATCGACTTTGTGATTTGGCCGGACGGGAGGGTGATTGAACTAGATCGAGATGAATATGAGGAAAATGGCGAGAAGTTCGCATTTTCGCAGGAACTTAAAGACTCAGTCGAAAATGCTATTTCGGAATTAAAAGCCCTGATCGACAGAAAAGAGCTGCCAGAATGATAAATGCTTAATTCGGTTGGATCCGCAGCATATAGCTACAAATATTTAAGGCGGATCCGGGTTGAACCGCGAATCGTTGGCCTGCTGGAAGTTCGTAGTTATTCACGGCGGCAGGATTTCGGCCTTCGTTTACCGCCCAGAAATTGCCGGCTCCATCGGTGACCAAAGATAAATGCCTGCGACTTATTTCCGGGTCGCCCGCAAGGGCGATATCTACCGGCTTTGATTTCGAACCTCGTCCGAGGACGATCTCTTTTTGATATATCGGCACAACATTTTGCCGGACACCGCCTCGCCAGATTTCGAGCCGATAAAGTTCGGCCATACGTGGAGCAACTGCGGTCATTTCCTCGTTTTCTTCAGGTGAGATCGGTACCGCCTGCTGGATCGTCGGCGGGGCTTGATAATTTTGTGTTGCCGTCGGAATTTTATTAACTATGTCTGTTACCGGCGTCGGCGGCGGCACCTCCGATATCGATTTCGGCCGAGCCAAAACGCCGGTTTTATTCGAAGCTGAATCTTCCCAACTGTGCTGAACTCGCAGATCTCCTTTCTCTAGCGTTCCGTCTATGCGTAATTCGATGACGAATGATTTTGTTTCAAGCTTTTTCTTCCCGGCGATTTCTTTCGCTCGCTCAGCAAGTATGTGATAAAGCCCTTGCTCCAACCCTTTCCGTTTTACGCCTTGCCATTCTTTGTCGTCTTCGGAACTAAGAAAGATAGTATATTCGCTCGGAATGATCGTGGTTCCCTGCGGCAGCGGAACCATCTCAGACTGCATCACGCCTTCTACCTCGCGGGCGATCTTTACGATGAATTCCTCGGCTTTACTTCGAGGCTTTATCTGGGCATCACGTGCTGCATCTTCGAGCGCACGTTCCGTCGAGTCTCCGTCGATCCAAGTTCTAACTTTGTCCAGTACGCTCAATATTATTATCTCCGGCTAATTATTGATATCTAGATATTTTCCGTTAAGCCAGCCACGAGTTGTCGGATCCACAGGATTTCGAATCCTTCCCTGTTCGACCACATCAACTTGATACCAGTTATTCTGAGTATTTACAATCTTTACCCTGGAATTTTTCGTTACGAGTCCGATCTTATCATTGTCCGCATTCGGGCCGGATCTGAGAAAAATATCAGTATTCGCGACCGCAGTTTGCGACTTAAAGGGGTTGCGAAATTCAGGCAGAAACCCCGCTCCACGCATATAACTGGCGGTCCCGTACAAGACACTTGTAAAAGCGATAATAAAGATGGCAAATACCGAAAGACGCCTCAAAACACTTTTCTTTCTCGGCTGAGATGCGATTTTTGGATTTGGCCCGGTCGCAATAATAACTTTTGGTGCGTATGGCGAATGAGCGGCCGGAGAATTAGCGATCACTGGTAATTGTTCAAGCGGCGCGGCGATCTTTAACGCAGGATCACTTGCTGCTTCAAAATTTGGCTGTTTTGGAACGATAGGTGTGTACCCTCGAGCCACGTGAGGTTGCGGTTCAATACTACGCGACTTGATCACCGTACTAACCTCTTCATCAGCAACTATTCTTCGAACAATATCGAGATCGCCCCAGAAATCGTCGACAGACTGCGGTCGCTTCCCCGCTTCTGATTGCGTTGCCCGCTTCAACACGCGAATGAGCTCGTCCGCCCACTCCTCATACCGAAACGCAGCCGGCAGATCGTCGATCGGGCGGTTTGAAAAAGCCCGTGGTGATTCGCGAGTGAGGATCGTGTAAACGGATTTCGCAAGCGAATATATATCTGCGGCAGGAGTTAGTTGCTCGGCATCAGGTCTACTTGTTTCCCCGGCAAACATCGGACTGTGCTCAGGCGGTGCATAAAGGTTTGTCCCCACTCGGGTTATCGGAGAATCAGCTAACGAAAACCTCGCAACACCGAAATCTGCTATCTTTACGGTGACAAGATCACCTGTCAGCAACAAATTTTGCGGCTTGATGTCACGATGAATAACGCCATTCCGGTGTGCGTGTCCGAGCCCGGCACATATTTGTTCGACATAATTCAATGCCTGTGAAAGCGGTATCGCCCTTTTTCGAACAGCGTTCTGCAGGTCACCACCAGAAAGATACTCGAGAATAAGATAATGAAATACTGTCCCTTTGAGATCGCGGGCGGTGCCATGACCAAGGCGACTGATTATATTTGGATGTCTTACCCGATCGAGAGCAATTGCTTCGTTTTGGAAATTCTCGACCAGCGTTCGCTCGAGATCAGCATCGAGATCATCCTGCAAGAACACGTTTAATGCCTTGATAACGATCGAACTGTGGGGTGACTGAGGAGAGGCAAGATTATCGTTCGCGAGAAAGATCTCCGCGTAACTGCCCCTTCCGAGCGTTTCGCGAATGTCGTATCGCTTATCGATGCGGCAATTGTTTAGAACCAGTTCTCTCATTTAACGTCCAGATCGCCCGGAATGATCCCTCAGACTCAATACGACATTATAGATTCAAAGTTCGGAAAAGCCACGCTGTAGAACCTGCTCGTGAATAGCCTGGAAAATATAAAATATGGATAGTGGCCCGCTTATCCTAATTTGACGTCGATCGAACATCAAAGTCCCGATCTATTCCATCAACCTGAAATAATTTCAGCACTGATCGATCTTGATATCGAAATCCTTCCGTCGATTAATTTTTGATGTTGGCTATTTGTTGTGCATATTAAAATATTGTTTGACATTGTTGTGCGTTTCATGTCAATATTTCATCGGGAGTTTGCCTCAGCCTCCCGATGAACCCTGAGGCAAAAGCCACCCATTTGGAGAGAAAAGCCATGAAAGTCAATTCGCCGCGGAATCAACGAGGATTCTCTATCGTCGAGCTTTTGATAGTACTTGTGATTTTAGGAATATTGACGACGCTTGCGATAATTCAATTTCGCGGTGCGTCGACGGATTTTGAAAGGCAGAGAATCGTCCAAGAATTCAAGGTCTATTTGGAAAGAGCGCGGTTCGATTCGGTTAAAAGACGAGCCTCGGTCCCTAGCACCATGGCCCAAATCACCTTAAACGGGTCATCTTCTTTTACAGCAATGCTCGACTTCGATGGCGATGGCGTAATGCGGGCAAATGAGACTAGGGTAGTCGATTTTTCGACCCGCAGTAGTACGCAAATAATCGTTACTGACACGCTCAATTATCCGATAACAATGCGTTTTGACCAACGCGGCCATATCCTCGCGAGAGACTCATCTGGAAACGACGTCGAACCGCTCTTCACGATCTGTAGCAATTGTTCTTCGGCATCGCCGGACCGAACCTCGCTCGCGGTCTCAACAACTGGTACCGTCGCTATTCTGAGAAACGGGCAATCTCCCGGATCGTTGCCAGCTCCGAATATTTCTAACACTACGCCGTCACTCAACTGTTACGTTCTTGTGGGCAACACTTCGGGTTGTGCTCTTAATTGATCGGTACGGTTAAAAATAAAGTATGCAAAACGAAAATATGATCAAAGGTGTCGTACCCAAACAACAGAAAGCCGAAGCCGGCTTTTCTCTCGTGGAGGTCGTGATTGCCCTTCTGATCCTGATGATCGCTGTGTTAGGTGTTTTCGGCGTTTTTGCCTACGCGATAACGCTAAACACGGGCAACAGTACACGGTCGCAGGCTCTCTCGGTGTTGCAGAAAGAGGTCGAACTGCTTAGAAGTGCGAAGTTTACACCTGCAGTTGTAAGCAATACCACCACGGCGACCGCGACGTGTGCAGCGGCAGATAACGGTAGCCGCGACATTACCGGCGGTGTAAAAACGGCGCAACGGCGTTGCGGAGCGGACGGCACAGCGTACATGGTCGACACGACGATCGACGATGATCCATTCACGGCCGGTACGCAGGTAGATGCCACAAAATCGATGAAGGACATCACACTGACAGTCACCCCGATCGGGACTAACGGTAACTGGATAACCGCTTCCCGAACGACCGTCGTTTTCCGTAGAGTTCGTGCCAACTAAAGGCCATGAAAAACAAAAGCACACTAACAAATGATCAGGGATTTTCCCTCCTCGAACTTATCATCTCAATGACGATAATGCTCATTGTTTTAGGGGTCACATTTGGCCTCTTTGGTAGATCGATGTCGACCAGGCAAAGGGAGTCGAGTCGTACGGACGCACTCACGTCGGCACAAGCCGCCCTAAACGTTATTTCGCGTGAGATAGCAAATTCAGGATACGGTGTAACCGGAAATGGTGTCGTGACGGCAGACTCAAATCTGCAGAAACTGCACATCGTCTCGAACGTGATAAACACCAATTCCGTGATCACTGATCCGGGCGAGAATCTTACATATTTCTTTGAACCAACAACGCAATCGATTCTGCGATACGACGCCAACGGCAATGGTCCCGGCAGTCCGGAAACCTCGATCGTTATAAACCGGATCAGCAACATTGATTTCACATATTTTGACTATGTAGGCAGTAGCAGTGTTCCAACCCAGGTCGGTACGCCGACCGCCAACACTGCCCGGATAAGGGTTCGTATCACCGTGTCTATGGAGGCGGTTCAGGATCAGACCAATCCGCAGAATGTGACACTAATTTCTGACGTTACTTTGCGAAACTCTACTTTCATGCTGCAGCAATACTAGACATATTAAAAGGCCGACTATGGACACATATAATCAGGAAACCAATCTGAAGATCGAAAGGAAAAATGAACGCGGGGCAGCTCTTGTAACTGTGCTGCTTATCTCTTTTCTACTTGTTGGAGCTGCAATCGGACTGATTTTGTCGGTTTCGATGAACACGGCGAACGTTACGGATGCGACCTCGGAGCAGCAGGCATATTACGCCGCAGAGAGCGGAATCCAGTCGGCGGTTAACGTTTTACGCGAAAATGTGACCCCGAATCCGTTGATCAATCCGTCGCCGTCACCATTGCCGACTGACAATAAGATCGACTATCTGAAAGCAATAAAGATCTCGACATCCAATGCAACGTTACCGACTGCGGGACAGTGTGCATCAGCGGCCCCACCACTTGATTGTACTCCGCGCCTTTCCCGTTGGTTGTCATATACAGGTGGCGTCGTTCCGATTGGCACCAACAGCCGGATGTCGTTCGCAGTCGAGGTCAGCGACCCCGATAACATTGGTGATTCAGTTCGATACACCGCAAGCGGTTATATTGAAAGCCAGGCAAACGGTCCCTCAAAAACCTTCACCGCTCCGGGTAATCCGTTAAGATTTATCACGATAACGTACGTTCCACCCGCAA
>JAYSZT010000045.1:0-2403 GCA_043737915.1 Acidobacteriota bacterium | reverse complement strand
TGCTCCGCTAAACCTTCCGCTGCTTGGCAATCTGCCGGCAAAAGCAATTGCCAGCCTGTTTGGATTCTATTTTTCCGTGGTATTTTCCTGCGTACTGGGCTACGCGTTGTTCAAAGGCCGCGACCGGTTGAAGCTTTACAGATAATTAATCAGCGATTCATAATTCCAGCTTCTCAATATCGCACGTTGTTCGACGTGCGATATTTTTTTATAATGATGAGTTTGCACAAAGGTTGATTTCTTAACGGCAATATTTATGGCATTTTTTTGGCGGCGAAATAAGGAAGACAAATTCTCTACTTCGGTATTGGGTCTTGATAAATCCCTCGAGGAACTCAAAAAACAGGACGAAGCGGTAGAGAAAGAGATACGCGTACGATTTACGAAGGCGATCGCCAAAACCCGTGATTCGATCAACACAAAGCTGGACACCATCTTCGAAGGCCGAAAGCAGATTGACGACCGCCTGCTCGACGAGCTTGAAGAGATGCTGATCTCGACCGACATCGGCGTTCAGACTACGATGCAGGTGATCGAGGCGATTCGTAGAGGCGTGTCCCGACAAGAAATAAATGACCTTACCGCTTTAAAAGCGGTGATGAAAGACGAGCTGCTAGGCATCCTGCATCAATCGACCGCGGCCGGAATCGCTTCCGAAACGGACGTGCCGGAAACTGTCAAGCCCTATGTTCTAATGGTTGTCGGCGTTAACGGCGTAGGCAAAACTACGACGATAGGAAAGCTTGCTCAAAGGATAAAAAACGAAGGGAATGATGTGCTCATCTGTGCTGCCGACACGTTTAGGGCAGCAGCTTCGGAACAGTTGGAGATTTGGTCCGAGCGTGCCGGAGTACCGCTTATTCAGCAAAAGCAGGGGACCGATCCCGCCGCGGTTTTGTTCGATGCCCTGCAGTCCGCCAAGGCACGAAATTCCGATGTTTTAATAGTAGATACCGCCGGCAGACTGCATAATAAATCGAATCTGATGGCCGAGCTGGAGAAAATGAAACGTATTGCCGGCCGTGAGGTGCCGAATGCTCCACATGAAACCCTCCTCGTTATCGACGCGGTGACCGGCCAAAACGGCCTCGAACAGGCCCGTCAGTTTTTAAAGGTTGCCGATGTTACGGGACTGGTCTTAACAAAGCTTGACGGTACGGCGAAAGGCGGCATCGCTGTGGCCATCGCGAAAGAACTCAAGCTGCCGATTCGCTACGTCGGTATCGGCGAGCAGGTCGACGACCTTATGGTTTTTAATGCGGAGAGCTATATAAACGGGTTATTCAATTAGATGGAGTACTCCGAAATTGACCGTCGCTTTACAAAACGCGCGTTAGAACTCGCGGCAGCCGGTACAGGCGTGGTCAGCCCGAATCCGCTGGTTGGATGCGTCCTGGTGTCCGGCAACGGCACGGTTGTCGGTGAAGGAACATATACTTACGACAACATTACGCACGCAGAAGTGATTGCTCTCGAGCAGGCTGGAGAGCTTAGCCAAGGCGGCACTGCCTATGTCTCGCTCGAACCACACTCCCATCACGGTAAAACGCCTCCATGTACCGAGGCCCTGATTAATGCCGGTATAAAACGTGTTGTTTGCCCTATCGAGGATCCGAATCCGCTGGTTTCTGGCAACGGTTTTGTGCGTCTACATGCTGCCGGAATCGAGATCGTCACCGGAATTCTGGCGGAAGAAGCATCGCGAATGAATGAAAAGTTTATTTGTTGGCATAAAAAGCGCCGTCCATTTGTTCATCTTAAACTCGCAATGTCGCTCGATGGGCGAATTTCGCTGAAAAAAAGCGTATCGACGGCCCTTTCGGGAAGAGAGGCCTTGAGTCGGGTACACGACCTGCGTCACGAACATGATGCTATTCTTGTTGGCGGCAACACGGCGTTTATCGACCGTCCAACCTTAACGGACCGAAGCGGGAGATCCCGTCGTAGGCCATTGGTCAGAGTCATTCTGGATAACAGTCTTCGAATTCCACTCGATTCACCATTGGCCGTAACGGCGTCTGAAATTCCGACGGTAGTTTTTACAAACAGCAAAAACATAGATAAGAAAGACAACCTTCGTTTGGCTGGAATCGACGTTCGTGAAATCGAAGGCGGCCCCAGAAACTTGCCCGAAGTTCTCGCTGATCTGGTATCTCTTCAAATTCAGAGCGTGCTGGTCGAAGGCGGAACCGAGGTTGCCGGTGCATTTTGCGATGCGGGACTTGTGGACAAGGTGACACTCATCGTCGCTCCGATAATTATTGGAGGCTCGCAAGCTCCGATGTCTATAGGTGGAGCTGGTGCGGAATCATTGGAGACCGCTCTCAGGCTTCGCGATATAGTTGTTACCCCATACGGCCCTGATCTCGAAATAACAGGGTATCCAAACTAAATTGGATGTAC
>JAYSZT010000044.1:0-5791 GCA_043737915.1 Acidobacteriota bacterium | reverse complement strand
GTTTCGGGTATCTCCGTCAAAGTCGTCCGTGATTCCCGCAACGGGAATACCGCCGCTCTCGATCTGTGTCGGTGTCACCGTGCTGATATGCAGGAAGTTTGCATCCGAACCGGTCGTGCTAAGGAAAGGGGGATTCTCGCTGACCGACGCTGAGTCTCTTGGGGCAAGAGTACCCGGAGTACCTGAAAAGGCCTTGTACGCAGAGATCGTTTGCAAAGTACTACCGCCGTCGGTGTAGATCAAATTGCCACTGCTCGGAATTCCGGCGTAAAAGAGATTGTTGTTCGACGTACTAGCGTAATTGTTCAAACTATTTGAGAGTGCGTTACCATTACGGCGGAATGCGACTGTGGCGCCCGAACCATGGAATGAAGTGTTGACAATAATATTACTTCTTAGATCGAGCTTTGCTGTCGTGGCCGTTGGACTTGATGCATGGTAAATCCCGCTCGAACCAAATGCCGCCCCTCCCGTCGGTGCATTCAAATTAATCGTGTTGAAGTAAACATTGATAGCTGACGAGGTGGTCATCGACGTGATGCTGATGCCTCGGATCGCATCATCGGAATTGGAAGACGGCCCGCGCACGTCGCCGATAACGTTGTTGTAAAAATTTATCGTGGCTCCGCTCAGGATCGAAACTCCATTAGCCGAACCCGACACATTGACAGTCTCGAGGTTATAGACTCGATTTCGAAATACATTTTTTGTCGTTCCCGCCGTTCCACTTCCCGCTATCGAGATTCCGTTGAGGCCGCCGGTTCCCGTGGTCGAAAGACTGTGGACGACATTCTGCGAAACGTTGACCGTTCCGGTACCTGACCCTCCGGTGGAGATACCAGTAATCGTTCCTGTCCCTGAGAAATTGCTTATCACGTTTCCACTGACAGTCGTGGTACCGCCATCGAAGTTGACACCAATTCCGGTAAACGACCCTACTCCAAAATTAACGTTGCTGATGGTATTGTTGTTAACGTTTTTCGTTGGAGCTCCACCGTTGGTGTTTAGAATGCCGCTCAAAGACGCCCCGCTTCCGAGGGTAATGTTCGAAAAATTGTTGTTATTCGTATTATTGACGGTCCCAGCCGTGTCCGAACCGTTGTCTGTGAACAGGATCAGCGACCCCGACGTCGCGGTCCGATTGAGTCCCGTGACGATCGAGTTATTATTGACGTTTTTAGTTCCATTCGTGGGAGAAGTAAAACTATCGGAGATAAGAGTGAACGTGCCCGTTGAGGCCGCGCTAAGATTCGTGAAGGTGTTATTACTCACGCTCGTCACAAGCGGGCCACCTGTCGCCGAACCGTTTTGACTGATCGCCGTGATTGCTCCGGTAGGCGACGCAATACTGTGAGTGAGCGCGATGAAGTTGTTGCTATTGATATTTGTAGTCGAGGTCGGGCTACTGATTGTTGTTTCGACTGTAATACCCTGAACAGTTCCCCCAAGGACGTGACTTGTGACGGCAAGGGTATTGTTATTAAAGTTGTTTGTAAATGTTCCTATCGGCTGATTGGAGGCGGAAGGCACGTAGATACCGCGAAGAGTGCCGGCGGTCACACCAGTAGCTCCGGTTAAACTTGTGATGCTGTTAAAGGAGACGTTTAGGTTTTTTGTATTTCTAACCAGGATTCCGTAAACGGTTCCGGATACGTTCGCAAAACCCGAAAATGTGCCTGTTGTACCGTAGTTGGAAACAGTATTCCCAGTGGTCGCCGACGCTCCGCCAATGTCGATACCGTCATTATGATCAGCCGCTGCCGTAGGGCCGACGACCACGATTCCCTGGTTAACATTGGAGATAGTGTTGCTATAGATCTTTAATCCACTGTTGCCGCCGCCCGGTCCCGTTCCGGATGCGGAAGTCGAAATTGCAGCCGCAGTGTGCGTTGCGTTCGCGTAGATTCCAAAAGTGTTTTGATATGTACGATTGAGCGTAATCGCGTTGTTTTTGAGGGTTACGTTCTGAGCATTGTCAATTGCGGTCGCATATAGGATAGCGATTCCCCACTCCGTCATGTTATTCGTGGCTGCCACGGTCGTCGTATTTGCAGCGTTTTCCAACATGGTGAAACCGTCGATCGTGACATAATCGCCGCCGATGATCTTAAAAATGCCGTCGTTAAGATTTCCTGGAGTTAATGCTGCGCTTGCCGTGATCGTCGGATTTGCTCCCGCTCCGTTCTTCTGGAAAATAATGTCATTTCCGAATGACCCCGCAGCTGTGAGGACATATCCGACTGCAGGTGCCGTTTCCACCAGACCTGCACAAACGTTATAAGTTACGTTCCCAGATGGAAAATTCGTATTTGCATCTGTCATGGCCGCCGCGACAGATGCAAGGTCAGGCGTACCGGAATCGCAGACAGTTTTCACCGTTGGGAGCAACATTGTGGCCGTAGCACTCTCTGCGGGCGCAAATAAATTAAGGGCAGCAATATTGCTGCCCCAATTTGCCGCTATTGTGATGACACAAAGGGTGCTAATTGCGAAACTGATAACGATAAAACGGAACGACCTTGGACGATTGATCATAAAAAACCTACTTACCTACGCTGGAATAGAGCTTCAAATCGGCGCTTTTGTCACGGACGTTTGGCCGGCGGCAAAAAACGCAAAGATACTTCTTATTTAGAAAATTGACTGAAACGTAGCTCTTTTCTCTAGCGTTGTCAATTGGTTAGAGGCTTGCGACAACGCTAAATCCACAGACTTCGAAGCTGGTCATTATTATTAAGTTTCTTGGAGCAAATAGCCGATTTGAACTCGTCGTAAATTGTCTGACCGACAGAAATAAAAAAGGCGGAAGCAATTGCCTCCGCCTGGTCATATTGATTTTGAGCGAACCTATTTTCCGGATGCAAGTGAGATGCGTACATTCGCCGCAGCGAGCTGTTCGCGAACTGCTTCGTTCTCTTCCAACGGTCCGGATGCAGCTGCCGTAAGGGCCATTTCGGCCGACTCTCGATCTGACTTAGCGGCATCGAGGTCGATCTCATCGGCTTTCGAGGCAGTGTCGGCGAGAACCGACACTGTATTTCCGTTGACCTCGACAAACCCGCCGGAAACTGCCAGTTTAGCAGTCGCTCCGTTTGCGGTGTATGTCAAAATTCCCGGCTTCAAGGCGGAAATAAGCGGGACATGATTGGGCAAAATACCGGCTTCACCGGTCGCGGTGGTTATCGTGACCGAATCGACATTCGCGTCAAGCACACGCTTTTCTGGGGTTACAATCTCTAGCTTAAGCATAATTGGAGTTCGTAAACTCTTGTCCGGTTCGCTATTTGAATTCGGACATTTTATATTCTGCACTAAATCGAACTAGGCGGACAGAGTGTCCGCACTCCGTTAGGCGGCGGCAGCCATCTTTTTCGCTTTCTCACGAGCTTGTTCGATGGTTCCGACCATGTAGAACGACTGCTCAGGCATATCGTCGCATTTACCTTCGAGGATCTCCTTGAAACCCTTGATCGTGTCTTCGACCTTAACGTATTCGCCTTTAAGACCCGTGAACTGCTCACCGACGAAAAACGGTTGCGAGAAGAAACGCTGGATCTTGCGGGCACGGGCGACAGTCTCTTTGTCCTCTTCACTTAACTCGTCAAGTCCGAGAATAGCGATGATGTCCTGCAAATCTTTGTAACGCTGCAAGATCTTTTTGACCGACTGAGCAGTGTTGTAATGATCCTCGCCGACGATTGTCGGATCAAGGATACGCGAGTTCGACGCGAGCGGATCGACCGCCGGGTAAATCCCCAACTCCACGATCTGACGCGACAAAGCTGTGACGGCGTCAAGGTGAGCAAATGTCGTCGCCGGGGCCGGGTCGGTGTAGTCATCGGCAGGCACGTAAACCGCCTGGATCGATGTAATAGCTCCGGTCTTCGTCGAAGTGATGCGTTCCTGCATCTCTCCCATTTCCGAAGCTAGCGTCGGTTGGTAACCCACCGCGGACGGCATACGTCCAAGCAGTGCTGACACTTCCGAACCGGCCTGCGTAAAGCGGAAAATGTTATCAACGAAGAACAACACGTCGTTACCTTGGTCGCGGAAATATTCAGCGACCGTTAAGCCCGACAATGCGACACGAAGGCGTGCTCCTGGAGGCTCGGTCATCTGTCCATAGACCAGCGAGACCTTCGAACCTTTGATCTCTTCTTTATCTACTTTCGTTAGGTCAAATTCGCCGGTTTCTTCCATGTGATGGTTGAATGCATCGCCGTATTTGATAACCTTCGACTCGACCATTTCGCGAAGCAGGTCGTTCCCTTCACGAGTACGTTCACCAACTCCGGCAAAAACCGAGAAACCATCCGAACCGATAGCAACGTTATTGATCAATTCCATGATCAGAACCGTTTTGCCCACACCCGCTCCGCCAAACAGACCGATCTTTCCGCCGCGAAGAAAAGGCTGAACCAGATCGATAACTTTAATTCCGGTTTCGAACATCTCAAGCGACGTAGCCTGTTCGTCGAATGATGGTGCGTGACGATGGATAGAAGATTTCGTTTCGCTGTTGACCGGCCCGAGTTCGTCGACTGGGTCACCGATGACGTTCATCACACGACCGAGTGTCGCATTACCAACCGGCACCATGATCGGTCCGCCGAGATCGATGACCTTCATTCCGCGAACCATGCCGTCGGTCGGGAGCATCGAAACCGCACGAACACGGCCTTCGCCGAGGTGCTGTTGAACTTCGGCAACGACGTCGATCTTCTCGCCGTCAAAACCTTCGCTCGTGATACGCAATGCCTGGTAGATCGGCGGAAGATAGTTGTTTGAAAATTCTACGTCAACGACGGGTCCGATGATCTGCACCACGGTTCCGACCTGCTCAATTCCTTCGTTAGCCATGTCTTAAAAATTGCTCCTATGAGTGAGTAAAAAATCGTCTTAATTACAAAGGAGTAAGAATATCATAGCGTCCGAATTTAGCGCAAAGTGGTGAGGTCAGGTTTGTACAAAATTATCCAATATATTGTGGGTTTATTTATCAGCACGCATATTTGTGCACAACTTGGTAGTTTCTCGCAATTAAACCTAAGCCAGAAAGCAACCTGCTCATTACAAATCAATTCAACGAACTACGGCTGATCTCCATCACACGTTCGATGGCGTGCCTCGCGAAAAATCGTGTTTCCCAAACGTTAAACCAAACATATTTTATTGACACTTAAGGTTCGTTCTAGTAGCCTCGAACTCTAAAGATTAGGCACAAGAATTAGGCTAAACTCGAATTGAGCAACCTTAAGAAACTAGAACTACCACCACACGGACTTAACACGCTTTTCGGCGTTCAAGACCAAAATTTAAAGTATCTCGGAACCATCTTCGGCGTAATGATCAGGGCTCGCGGAAACGAGTTTCAGATCGACGGCGACGAACGCGATGTTGAGACTGTCGAACAGATACTTGACGATTTCGCTGAGCTTTTCACGGGCGGTAATGTATTTACCGACAAAGAACTGCGCGACGCATTCAAACAGATCGCGGAGGACCCAACGTATCGGTTAAGGGATCATTTCCTGAAAGCCCGATTTAATCCGACCGGTAAAAAGCAAGTCGCACCGAAAACCGCGAACCAACGTAAATATCTCGACGCGATCGCCCAAAACGATCTTGTTTTCGGCATTGGTGTCGCGGGAACCGGGAAAAGCTATCTTGCGGTCGCGATGGCCGTCGACGCATTATTCAAAAAACAAGTCAGCCGAATTGTCCTGACACATCCGGCTGTCGAGGCCGGCGAACGGCTCGGATTTCTGCCCGGCGATCTGCAGGAGAAGGT
>JAYSZT010000043.1:0-5795 GCA_043737915.1 Acidobacteriota bacterium | reverse complement strand
TTATTTCTGTCACTGGACGATTATAGATGAAAAGGAAAAAGACGGCACGGCGCCGCCTTTTCGAACCCTCATTTGTAGCCGCTATTTCAGCTTCGAATACTTGCGACACTAATACTCGTTCGTTTTTTCGCCGCGTAGATCCGGGTCATTGCGCGACAACCTGGTTTAACGTCACAGTCTGTCCCATGTTCCAGTGTCCCACTCGCGTAACTGTCTGGGACAAACTCCGTATATGCTTATTTTTCAAAGACCTACAGGGATCACGGCACAGCCGGACCCGTTGAGATAGAATAGCAAACTGTTGCAAGCATAGTCAATGATTTTATCGATGCAACAGCAGGGGCAGTGTGAGCAGTTAACCCAAACCACAGGGTTCAAATGAATGTAGCGGACAAGCTCGGCAAGGCATCTCTCGCTTTTGGCATAGGATCGACTCATGCCTGCCCCGAAAGACGTGCCCTACTCGTTTGTATTTTCGATTATAATACTGGCTGTATCCGGTCAGAACGTGCTGCATTATGTTGCCCACAGTGCCCGCCTGCCGTTCCATCAGAAGGTGAACGTGGTTCGTCATCAGGCAGTACGCATAACGGTAAAACCGCGATCTTTCCCTTTATTTTGCAAGCAGCGACAGAAACTTCAGATGGTCTTCGGGAAAATGAAACACGTCCCGCCGGTCATTGCCCCGCATGATAACGTGATAAAACCCTCCCTCAATCTCAACTCGCCGCTTCCTCGCCATACCCGCGAAATTATATAAGATGTGAGAAAATCGCAAAATCGCAGGCCTGACCCCAGTATTTCGGACCACATTCCCAAGAACGTCGTAAGCAAAACCTGCAGTCCAGTCGCCGTCGCAAATGAGCCTTCATTCGTACCGTGCCCGCTGTTGTCCGGATCAGGAGCAGGCGTAATCACCTTTGTCGGATAGGCAAAGGCGTAGTCAGCCGAATACTCCGTTTCACTAAACATTCTTGCATCGCCGCTCGCATCCCACGCCTTTCTCGCGTTCCCGTACTGGTCAAACTGTGTGTGCGTCTCGATCCATGAACCCTTCCCTCTGAGAGTCGTGTTTGGACTGACCTAAGTGTCATTTATTAAGAGTTTCGTGTCCGGCCTTCGTGATCAATATGAGAAATAGATTAACCTGATCGATAGGCTGATGCGAATAAGTCGCTACTGTGTAGTTTCCGGCTTCAATGTTGAAATTCAACGAATCTACAATCTCATTTCCAGCATATACCGAATCGAATAACACCAAACTTCCTGAATCGAAAGAAATCTTAATCCCTGTATCATTCCAAGGTAGCTTAATATTAAATTTCTGAAGTGTGGTTCTTACCTGCTCTTCATTTTCGGCCCATACCCAACGAACCAGTAAACAAGTTTCCGCGTCTACTGGAACGTGGGTCGTATGAGAAGGCAAATCCCCTAAAACCAACGCCGTTATCCCTTCACGGACGGTGAGAGTTTCAACATAATCCTCGACTGCACCAGCCCTGTCATAGTCAGAGATAGAATCTGAAGACCAAATTTCTTGCGCTCGATCACCATACCAATTTGCCAGGGTGGATTGATCCATCAAAATTAGTGGTCCACCTAAAGATGAAATCCATTTAAGGTTATCGTGAATCTTATGCACAAATTTTGCGGACAATTTTATAGAATCGTCAATCAAGTCTACTGGTAATTTCGTGTATATCTACGAACTTTTCGCGCAATCTTTCGTGAACGCTCAAATTGTTGCATTCAACATCATATTCTGAGCTATCAATAGCTCGAATAATCAACCAGGGGATAGGCGAATCTAGAAAGCTTCGAAAACTCCATCTATCACTTGAATCAAGTCTGACGAAATCGAAATCAACTCTGAACCTTGGATAAAAAATCCAGCGTCGCTAATTGTATGTAGCCTATCGGCGGCGTTTACTACAGCCTCCGCGTCGTGAATTTTCCATCTTGAAACGGTTACCTTATCAACCGATAATGTTTAGAACATCAATCAGGTCAAATGCCAAGATGCCATTTTTAGTATCTCTAATCGTAATACCTTTCATAGTTCATTACCTTGGCGGCGGCGACCATGCTGGCATTCGTTGAAAATTTCCATCTAAGTTTACCTCCACAGCTTTAATTTTTCGCAATCAATATTAAAAGCAAATCAATTTGATCAGTTGGTCGATACGATAAGACTGAAATGCTGTAGTCTCCGGGATCGGTGTTTATATTCAATGAGTCAGTTACTTCGCTTCCAGCATACACTGAATCAAACAAGACTAATTCACCTGACTCAAAATGAATCTGTAAATTTGTGTCGATCCAAGACTGTTTTAAATCGAACTCCTTAAGGGTGTTCAAAACCTCTTCTTCACTGTCCGCTCCTATCCAACGAACGAGTAAAAATTCTCGAGGATTAAGCAAAATATAGGAAGTTTGATCAGGCATAGATAAAACGAGAGATCTCTGTTCGCCTACGTTTAGAATGCCGACATAATCCTCGATTTCTCCCGCTCTCTCATAGTCCGACATCATATTCATCCACGGATGGCTGTTAGATGCCAAGTCACCGCTCCAAGAGTGCAGGACAACCTGTTCCATCAAAATGAATGGCCCACCTAACGACGAAATCCAACGAAGTCCCTTTTCTATGTTCAACATATACTTTTGAAGCGCCTAGCAATTAAATCAACGATCATGATATGGGTTCGGAAATCGGCCTTCGCGAACGCCTCTGACTATACCACCTTGGCTCGTACTGCACCGCAAACAGTGAGGGTAGACTTCTGTTGGTGTTGCTAATGCGGATGGTGGTTGATGATCTCCAATAAAGCGGCCATTCGGAGTTCCCGGATTAGTTGTGCCGCAGGTATGACAACCACTTGTCCGCCCTATCGCATCAATCTGTCCCCGTTCTGCGGTGGTGAGAGGGGCATTACCACGCGCAGGAATGGATTGCGTAGCAAACGGTCCCGGTTCAAGCGTTGAGACTTTCGTAATATCTGCAACTGATTTGGGACGAGTGGCGGCTGAACCCGCTCTCACTGCTGCGGCTTCGACACCAACTACCGAACCAACCGCTATCAGCGTATTCGCACCTCGGTTCGTAGTCACGTAAACTTGCGACGACTCATTTGGCGTAATGCCGACTGCATTCATCGCTGCATCCGCGAGCGGGCGAGTTACTCCAATAGCCGAAACGCTGTCCGCAGTGTCTGCTAGTGCGTGAACAGCCGCGCCGATTACATCATCCACTGCCTGCTTTCTGTAAGCGTTTCTCGCTGCAATTGCTTCGGCGCGAGTGCCGACAATCTTCGAGTTTGCAGAGTACGGATCGAGCGCTATCCATTTCCCCGCATCCGCCCCGTACCCAGCCCGATAAATGCTTCCGCGGTTCCATTTAGGAGCTCCAAGTGTCCTACTGCTCCAATATGGCTGGTACGTCACCCGAGTCTTGCCGTAAGTTACGCGAACATGTCGTGCTCTATACCAATCCTCGCCATCTGGATCGACGCGATCAAGCGGATTGTTTCCTACATAAACAAACCTATTAAACGTCTGCGGGTTTGCTGATTTACCGGACGCCATTAACGGATCGACTGCCGTGAATCTGCCGTGGCGATTCTCATACATTCTCGCCTCGGCGAAGTCGAGGCCTGTTTCGCTATCCTTGAGATAGCCTGTGAACTTTTGTTTTATGTCGTCGGTGCTTGAACCGTATTTTAGACTTTCGGTTCTGGCGCCGACGCCGTTGAAGAGGTCTTCGCCGAACGGCATGAAGTCGCGGCGGGATTTTATTTGGCCGAACTGGTCAGTGATGATGCGAGGTGAGCCGAGGTGGTCGGTTGTCGTGTAGGAAATCGTTGGGTTTTGGGAAAGCTGCGTCGAATATTCGGCGATCAGCTTGCCGGAGGAATAAACAAAAACCATTGTTTCACTGTTAGTTACTTTCTTGATGCGCTTTCCTTCGCCGTCGTAAAAATATTGACCGATTGGGTTATTTGCAGCATCGCGGACGACGGTTTGTTTGTTGTCGCCGTTAAAAGTAAACTGACGGCCTTCGGCATCGCGGATGAGATTGCCGTTCAGGTCGTATTGGAAATTCGTTCCGGTTAGCACGAACCGGTTCGCGTTCGCGTCGATTGTCGGAGTCGAGTTCATCACGGTACCGGCGACGTTCTGAGACATCGATGTTCGGTTTCCGTAACGATCAAAAGTCCAATTCTGTATCCAGTTCTGATTCGCTCCGGTCGTTTCCTTTGCTTCTGTCAGACGGTACAGCGAATCGAATTTGTAGGCTTGAACAAAGCTTGTTCCAGGTATGGTCAATACCTGCTTTGCAATGTTGCCCGTATTCTTCGATGTAACAACATTTCCGTTTGCATCCAGTTCGCCGTATTCGTAATTGACCTTCCACAAACCGGCATCGGTCGCAGAAGCACCCAGACCAAGTTCCGTAACCTGCAACCTTGTATTAAACTTTGCTGTTTCCCATTTACCGTTACCCAGTTTCATCTGCGAGATTCCGCCCGAAGCTGTGTAGGAGAAATTTGAAACATACGGAGTAAAAACACTTCCGCCAGACTTTTTACTTGCGACGTTAAGAAGATCGCCGTCACTCTCGAATTCGTTCCTGACCTTTCGTCCCGATGGATATTCTTCTTCGACTAATGCACCCGACAGATTATAAGTGTATTTCGAAATGTAAGTCCGATTGCCCGCCCTGGCCGCCGCGATGGTTTCGCCGACCGGTGTGGTCTGCTCCATTTCCTCAAGCCGACCGAAGTTGTCGAACTTCTTATAAAGAGTCTGCGAAACGGTGTTCTCGACCTTTGTCAGCTTACCCTTTCCAAAATTCTGCGGAGTCTGCACCGCGTCGAGGCCTTTGCCGTCGTAATAAAAATTCACGCCCGGCGTAGCTGGCTGACCCTGAGGCTCTCCAGTATAGGTTCTCGTTTTAACCCGATTAGCCCGGTCATAGGTATTCGTGATCGTCACATTGTTGGCATCGGTCGCCGTCAGGACGTTGCCAAGGATGTCATAGGTAAACCCGGCAGTCCAGTCGCCGTCGGTATTAAACGCGTCGGACATGTCCAGCGACTGGTTGATCTCCTGTTCCGGCTGACGAACCCGTATCAGACGGCCCAAACTGTCGTATTTGAACCAACGCTTTTGTCACGCCCTGCGTGACCTCGACCATCTCGCCGATTTTGCGTCAAGCTACTTTCTGGAGATCCAACCGTGCTGTTCAAACCATTCTCTTAAGTCCGATGAAAATCTCTTGAGATCAAAATCCTTGAACTTTTTCTTTGCGACGATCTGTGGCACTTCGTTGACTATTTTCTCGCCAACGATTCGCTTTCGGGTTGCGGAATCAGCACGACTCATTACATTTAAATCAAGCATGACATCCATATAAAGACAGTTGTCCTTCTTCACAAATCGGATTCTTTGCTTAAAGTTCCATCGCGGGTCACGGCACATTAATACAACAAACATTTCGATACCTGAATCGTCATAGAATCGATCAGCGAAATACTCTTCAAACCCTTGTGCATTTTTGGCGCGCGATACCTCATCAAGACCTGATTCGCTATTTGCATCCGATGTAACACCAAATTTCATGAATGTTCCCTTATCTTCGTATTTTGTTCCCTGGCGGCAATTTACCAAATTGTTGTTCATACCCGAGAATCTGTTGTCGTTCTACTTGCAAAACGGTTTTGAAAGAAGGAGTTGTAAACTGTGAATCGAATCTCAATCCATTGCCGGTGTCTCTCAGAAAAGCTCCCGAATAC
>JAYSZT010000042.1:0-2411 GCA_043737915.1 Acidobacteriota bacterium | reverse complement strand
GCCGGCAAACAGGCGATCGGAACTTCGGCGACGCTTGATAGCAAGATATGGTTCACGCTCGCTCAAGGGACGATGACGGAAGTTTATTTCCCTAACGTCACAGTCGCGAACGTCCAGACCTTTCAGTTTGTCGTAGTCGATCCGCGAACGAAACGGGTGGAGACTGAACGCGATGATGCGAACCACAAGATCAAAATAGTCGATCAAAACTCATTGAGTTTTCAGCAGATAAATACTGCCAAAAGCGGTGCGTGGACGATCACAAAGACCTACACGACCGATCCGAAACAGGCGGCGGTCGTTCTGATCGACGTGAAATTCGAGTCAAAAAACAAACTCAACGAACTCTATTATTACTATGACCCATCGATCGGAAATACCGGCATGCACGATTCCGGAACATCTACCGACGACAATATTGTGGCGTTCGACGGGAAAATATTCTCGTCGTTAGAATTCTCCACCGGCTCGGATAAAAATCACACCGGTTTTCTTGGGACGAGTGACGGTACGGATCAATTGCGGAAATTTGGCCAAATTTCAGACCCTTCGCCAGCAGCAAAGAATGGGAACGTTGTTCAAATGGGACGAATCAAGTCGCCATCGCGGTTCACGGCAATTCTAAGCTTTGCCGATAATGAAGCGGACGCGGCCCGCAGTGGTGCGGCCGCAAAAGCGACCGGATTCGCCAAATGCTTCGTCGACTACAAAAAAGGCTGGGCGGACTACACCAAGGCTTTGCCGAAGGTTGAACCTAAATATCAGGCACAGTTCAACATGGCGGCGATGGTTATAAAGTCCCAGGAAGACAAGTCGGTTCGCGGAGCAAACGTCGCGAGTCTGACGGTCCCGTGGGGCGGAGGAGCAAATGCGAATGAGGATGTTGGCGGCGGATATCACCTGATCTGGGCTCGCGACCTTTACCACGTATTTACGGCCTACATGGCACTCGGCGACAAACCTGCCGCCAAGCGGGCACTCGATTTTCTATTTAAGATTCAGCAAAAGGACGACGGCAGTTTCCCGCAAAATTCGCAGATCACAGGCACCGGCGGTTGGGGTTCGCTTCAAATGGATGAGGTCGGCTATCCGCTGATAATGGCGTGGCAACTCGGCAGATTTGATAAAGAAACCTACGAAAAGCACGTCAAACGAGCGGCCGATTTTATCGTCAAGACCGGTCCGTCAACACCGCAGGAACGTTGGGAAGAGCGTCCGGGATATTCACCATCGACGATCGCCGCCGAGATCGCCGGGCTCGTCTGTGCGGCAGATATCGCAAAACGAAACGGCGACACTTCGTCCGCCGAGACTTACCTAAAAACCGCAGACGACTGGCAGGCAAACATCGAAAAGTGGACCGCGACAACCAAGGGAAAGTACGGCGACGGTAATTACTATGTACGCATCACAAAAAACGGCCGCCCGGATGCCGGTGAAATGATCGAACTGAACAACAACGCCGGAACGTTTCCCGAGACTGAGATCGTTGATGCAGGTTTCCTTGAGCTCGTCCGGCTCGGCATCAAACCTGCCGACGATCCGCTGATCGCTAAATCGTTAAAGGTGATCGACCAGCTAATTAAGGTCGACACGCCGAACGGACCGGCATTTTATCGATATAACAAGGACGGCTACGGCGAAATGGACGACGGCCGCCGCTGGAACTGGGACGGAAAATACACCGGCAAGGGCCGACCTTGGCCGCTGTTGAGTGGAGAACGCGGTCAGTATGAGTTAGCACTTCATAATGCTAATTCGGACAGGCTGAAAACCCATTCAAATCAAACACCGCCGAAAAATGGCACGGCTCATCCATATTTCAAGTTTCAAAAAGCGGCCGTAACGAGGCTCGACAACATGCTCGCATTCGCAAACGAAGGCCTGATGATACCTGAACAAGTTTGGGACTCGGCAAAGATACCGGTAGCAGATCCGCGCTACATTCCCGAGCTCAAATTTGGCGAGGGGACAGGTGCGGCAACACCGCTGGCGTGGTCGATGGCTCAGTTCATCCGGCTGGCGACCAATCTAAAAGCCGGCCGCAACCTTGATACACCACAGATCGTTTATGACCGTTATGTTCTCGGCAAACGGTGACCCAATAGAAGATGGTTTATCGCTGGTTTAGTTGCTCTGAGAGCAAAGCTGTGCGATATTTTACTCGCTGGTAATATTATTTTTAAGCTTCTTGGATCGCATTTAAGGGAGAAAATAAAATGGCAGGAAAATTTGAATTAAAGGTCGCAAAGAGCGGACAGTTCCACTTCAATCTTTTGGCGGGTAACGGACAGATAATTCTGTCGAGTGAGATGTACGAATCGAAATCAGCAGCCGAGAACGGCATTGCGTCGGTTGCAAAAAACGCGGGTGACGACGGGCGCTTCGAACGAAAAACATCAGCGAAAGGC
>JAYSZT010000041.1:0-12621 GCA_043737915.1 Acidobacteriota bacterium | reverse complement strand
CCAACAAATATTTTCCGAAGCAGTAACCTCAATATTGACAACATTTACAGCATCATTAATTCTATAATTTGCCTAAAGATACGACCGAAATAAAGTGTATACTTACGTACCAGTTAAATCGCCTGTTGGGCGTAACTTGTTGTATTTTGGAGACTTATAGAATTGCATATTAGATATACACACGGTCGGTGTATAACTTGTATACAAAAAGCAGTTTAATTTCGATTTTTTTGTAGATTTTTGGTGAACAAACATGTTAAACTCCTGAACGTGGGCAATTGGTTCTCCCAATAGCCCTTGATTTGCCTCCCTCATATCTTGCTGAAATCGTCCGTATGGATAGAAAAGTCGTCTCAAACTACGCCAAAGCGATAGTTATCACTACCGGTGTCTTCGCCTTTACGTTCGCTCTCGCCAACGTTTCGATGGAGACATTCAGTTGGGGGTTTCTTGTGGTATTGGCGTTTGCGATCTTGGTCGCACCGCGGATGACGCTTGCTCTGCCGCGTTCTCGATTCGCCATCAGCTTTGCTGACGCCTCGGTTTTTCTGACGTTTTTGCTGTTTGGCGGACCGACTGCAATTGTGGTGGCCGCACTTGAAACGCTCGCGAATTGCCTTTATCTGCGCCACAAGAAATTCCCGTTCGGGTTTCTGATGATCCCGACAAATATCTCGATCAACGCAGTTTCGACCGGCGTCACTTTTCTCATCTGGTCGTTTGTGCCAAGAGCTTCGTTCATATCAGCCGATCCCTGGAGCACCCAGCATCTAATAGTGACGCTTGGTTCGCTCGCGATCATTCAGTTTGTAGTTTCGTCATTTCTCGCCGCAGTTTTCTCCGCTCTGAAAGACGGCTCCGATCTCTTTGCAACCTGGAAACGTGATTGCTTTTCGAGTTCGATGACTCAGATAGTCGGTGCAGGTCTCGCCGGGCTGGTATTTAAGCTGCTCAATTTCGGCGATGTGGTTACGGCGATAATCGCGTTTAGCGCGCTAACAATCGCGTATCTTAGTTACCGGCAGTCCATCAACGAGGTAAACGTTGCGATCAGTCAGGCAGAAGAAGCCCAAAAACTGAAAGCCGACGTCGAACGCGAAGGCCGACGAGCCGCCGAAGACCACGCCGCTCAATTAAAAGTCACGCTCGAAAAGGAAGAGAACGCCAACACGGCATTGCGCAAAAGCGAAAAGGATTTTCAGCACGCCGCATTACACGATTCTTTGACGCGTCTGCCGAATCGCAAACATCTCGGCGATGTCCTCCGCGAGCTTATCACCGAATACAAACGTGATCCGTCGGAGACCTTTCACGTCTTGTTTCTCGATATCAGCCGGTTCAAGAATATTAACGACAGTCTCGGTCACACGATCGGCGATAAGGTGTTGATGATCGCAGCGAAGCGTTTCGTGCGAATGCTCGCTCCGACGGATATGGTGGCGCGAATTGGCGGGGACGAATTCGCCGTTATACTTCGGAATCTTTCAACCACAGGCAAGGCTCAGAAGGTCGCTCGGCGGATATTCGACAGTATTTCGCAGCCATTCTCGCTGAGCGGCAACAGCATTTCGATCGGTGTGAACATCGGTATCGCCCCGTGTGACGCGGAGTATAACACTCCCGAGGAAGTCCTCCGCGACGCCGACATAGCGATGCATTATGCCAAAGAGAAAAACAACGGCATCGCCATTTTTACGAAAGATTTGAGGCTCCGATTCCTCGAACGCGTCCGTTATGAGAACGATCTGCGAGGTGCGATCGATCGCGACGAACTCTCGATGGCGTATCAACCGCTGGTCGACCTGCAAGACGGCAACCTGCTCGGGTTCGAAGCCCTTCTTCGCTGGAATCACAGCGAGATCGGTAACATTCCGCCGAATAAATTCATCGCGATCGCCGAAGATTCAGGGCTGATCGTTCCAATAACGATCTGGATTTTGGAGCAAACCTGTAATCAGCTCGCCCGCTGGCAGAAGATAAATCCGGCGTTCAAAGATCTCATCGTCAGCGTGAACATCTCCGGGAAACATCTTATCCACGGCGATCTGATCGCGGATATTGAGCACGCTCTGGCAATGTCTAAGCTTAATCCGGAGTCGCTCAAGCTCGAGATAACCGAGAGTGTCGCGATGGAAAACGCCGACCACACGATCAACGTGCTCAACCGCCTAAAACAGATCGGCGTCAAGCTCAGCATCGACGATTTCGGCACCGGTTACTCAAGCCTCAGCATTTTGCACCGCTTGCCATTCGACACGCTCAAGATCGATCGCTCGTTCGTCTCCGGCGTCGGCGAGAACGGCGAAAATTCCCAGATCCTGCAAACGATCATCTCGCTAGCCAAAAACCTCAAAATGCGAGTCATCGCCGAAGGCATCGAGACCGAATCGCAACTTCACATGCTGCAAAATCTCGGCTGCGACTACGGCCAGGGCTACCTCCTCGCCCGCCCCCAAACCGTCGACGCCGCGGAAAAGAGTTTGTACGAAGGCAAAAACTGGCTCCCCGCCGACTCAGTTCCCGACGAAGCAGTCATCCCCCAAACCGTCCGCGACGAGAACTTACTAGTTTTCTAGTCTACTCTCCACAATTGTGCTAACAATCCAAGGCGTTCTATACTATTTTGAAATCTTTTCGAACAGGAGTTAGTGCGTCCAATGATATTGAAAGCAATTGTTTTTCTTCTTGTCGTAGCGTGCCTGGTGCCGGTCGTGCCGGGACAGTCGAAGTTTGCGTATCCGCAGCCGCGGCGGGGTGATCAAGTGGATGATTTCCACGGGACGAAGGTCGCCGATCCGTATCGCTGGATGGAGCAGACGGATTCTGCTGAGACAAAGTCGTGGATCACCGCGGAGAATAAGCTGACCGACTCATATCTTGCCACTATTCCGCAACGCGAAGCGATCAAGAACCGCCTAACCGAGATCTGGAACTACGAGCGTTTCAGCGCTCCGTCAAAGGTCGGCAATTACTATATTTATTCTAAGAACGACGGCTTGCAGAATCAGAGCGTTCTGTACAAATCCTCGTCGATCGACGATCCCGGCACGGTTTTCTTTGATCCGAACAAGCTGAAAGCGGACGGCACTGCGGCTCTTGGCGGTTCGTCATTTACTGACGACGGCAAACTTTGGGCGTATGGCGTGTCGATCGCTGGCAGCGACCGCTCCGAGTGGAAGATCATGGACGTCGCCACGGGGCAACTCCTGCCCGACACCCTCGCTCCGAACCGTCAGGGCGGCATTTCGTGGCTGCCTGACAACAGCGGATTCTTTTACAGCAGCTATCCGCCGGTCGAGAAAGGTGCCGAGCTCAAAGGCAACACATTTTTCCAAAAGCTTTACTTCCACAAGCTCGGCACTCCGCAGAGCGAAGACCCGGTCATTTACGAACGCCCCGACAACGGCCAGTACTTCGTTGGCGGCAACCTTTCTGAGGACGGCAATTGGCTGGTCATCTCGGTCGGCAAAGGCACTGAGCGGATGAACATGGTTTATTTCAAGAATATGACCATGGAAAAGGCCGGGATCTTGCCGCTCGTGACCGATCTTAAGAATTCCTACTCGTTCATCGGTAATGACGGCCCCGTTTTTTACTTCCGCACGGATAAGGACGCGGCACGCGGTAAGATCGTCAGCCGGAATGTTCTCAATAAAGCCGAGATCTGGAACGATGTCGTGCCTGAGTCGGCCGACGTTTTGAACGGCGTACAGTTCATCAATAATCAGTTCGTGCTCAATTACATGCACGATGCCTACACCAAGATAAAGATTTACGCGATCGACGGTAAATTCGTCCGCGACGTCGAACTCCCGGGCATCGGCACAGCCGGCGGTTTCGGCGGTAAGCGTGCGGATACCGAAACTTTCTACAGCTATTCGAGTTACAACGCTCCGCCGACGATCTACCGCTACGATATGAAGACCGGTGAGAGCAAGGTTTTCCGTAAGGCGAACGTCAAGTTCGATCCGACGGCTTACGAAGTCAAACAGGTATTTTATCCGTCCAAAGACGGCACGAAAGTGCCGATGTTCATCATCCACAAGAAAGGCATCAAGCTCAACGGCAAGAATCCGACGATCCTTTACGGCTACGGCGGTTTCAACATTCCGCAGACGCCGGGTTTCTCGATCTCGCGTGTGCCCTGGATGGAGATGGGCGGCGTTTACGCGGTTGCGTGCCTTCGTGGCGGTAGCGAATACGGCAAAGAGTGGTGGAAAGGCGGTTCGCGTCTCAATAAGCAGAACACTTTCGACGATTTCGCCTGGGCCGGCAAGTGGCTGATCGCGAATAAATACACTTCGAATCAGAAGCTCGCGATACAGGGCGGCAGTAACGGCGGCTTGCTCGTCGGCGCGACGCTCAATCAGCATCCCGAGCTCTTCGCCGCGGCTCTTCCGGCGGTCGGTGTGATGGATATGCTTCGCTTTACTGAGTTCACCATCGGCTGGGCTTGGACGAGCGACTACGGTTCGCCCAAAGACGCGGCTGACTTTGCGGTGATGTACGGCTATTCGCCGTATCACAACGCCAAACCCGGCACGAAATACCCAGCCGTCCTCGTCACCACTGCCGATCACGACGACCGCGTGTTCCCGGCTCACAGTTTCAAATACACTGCCGCGATGCAAGCCGCTCAGGCAGGCGACGCTCCGGTGCTGATACGTATCGAGGTCGACGCCGGTCACGGTGCCGGCAAGCCGACCAGCAAACAGATACAAGAAACTGCCGATGTCTACGGCTTTCTCTTCAAAAACCTAAAGATGGACGACAAAAACCTGCCGAAATAATATAGGAGACAGACGAATTCTATGAGAAAACTAAAGGAAATCATCACAGCCGCAGCCTTTGCTGCGGTCATTGCGGTGGCCGCTCAGTCTGCACAGGCTCAGAATTGTGAGGCGACGGACTACAGCTGCAAGGTCGCATCTTACACCAAAGCCATAGCCGCCGATCCGTCGAACGGCGAGTCGTATTACGCCCGTGGCCAGGCGTTTTCGATGCTCAAAAACGACGACGCAGCCATCGCCGACTTCACGAAATACATCGCGTCGAACCCCGAAACCAAAACCTACCTTGCGGATGGCTATAACGAACGTGCCATCGCGTATAAACGCAAAGGCAGTCTAAAGCAGGCGATCGCGGACTACACGAGTGCGATCGCGAATGATCCGACTCGGGCGATGTTCTACAACAACCGCGGTATTGCCTATGACCGGACCGGTGCGGTCGACCTTGCGGTGGCCGATTACAACAAGGCTCTCGCACTGTTGCCAAATTACGCGTCAGCGTACATCGGGCGCGGTAATGCGCTTCACACTAAGAAGGATCCGGTCGGAGCGATCGCAGATTACACGAGGGCGATCCAGATCAATTCCAGCGAAGCAGAAGCGTACTACAACCGTGCCCGCGTTCTCGCGGAACGCGGCGAATATGCGAAAGCTATCGCGGACCTCGACAAATACATCTCGCTCAACCCTGACAATCTTGCATACCTCTCGGACGGCTATCAGAATCGTGGAATCTACTACTACGAGCTTGCGAATTACACGCAGGCTCTCAAAGATTTCACGTCCGCGATCGATCTCGATGTAACCGATCCCGCACCCTACACGTCCCGGGCTCTCACATATCGAAAGCTTGGCAAAACTGCCCTCGCCGCCGCCGACGAAGCCAAAGGCGCTTCGCTTAAGAAGTAGCAATAACGCAATAGCAAACGCAATCCGAAAGCCGCCGAAGGAATCAAACCCGTCGGCGGTTTTCTCGCTGAATTTACCGCCAAGTCCTAATTCAACGCCGAATCCTACCACCTCTCCGGCGGCTGTGCCGCAAGAAAAGTGGCTGGAATCTGACAGAGATGGATAAAAAAAGACGCGAACGCGGTTCGGTCTCCGCATTCGCGTCTCTGTTTTTGCTGGGTGAAAGCCGAAGTTCTCCGTTCTACTTCCTACTGACCGCAACGAAGTCTTCGGTGCTGTTGCCGGCGAGGTCGGTGACGGTGAAACCGATGAGGTAATCACCTGCCGGAACCTCGGTCATACCGATGAACAGTCCGTTATCCGCTGTGATCTTGAGGATATCGGCAACATCGGTGTGGGCGACCTCAGTCGCTTCGCCGTCCTTATCGATGTTGATATAAACCGGCCGTACCGAGTCTCCGGTATCGATCTCTACCTCACGCTGCTGACCGTTTTTCTCCTGGAAAGCGTACACGAACTGCCCGCTCGCCTCCTCATCCTTGAAATCCACGACGAAATACATCGTAATATCGTTCCATTCCTTGCGTCCCTTGAATTGCACCTGTCCGGGAACCTCTACATAGTACTGATTCCCCTCTTCGTCGAGCTGTTCAAAATCGCTGATCGGGCAGATCAGTTCGCTGCGGCCATCGCTGATCGCGAACCACGTTCCGTCCCATTCCTCCAACAGAACGCCCTTTTCATCCGGCGCCGAGGGAATGGCTCCAAAGATGATAACGTCGTCGCCGGACTGCTCAGCGAGCACGAATGTCGCTTCGTCGATATCATCGCCCTTGACGCTCGAGGTGATCGTCACCGTTTCGCTCGTTGTCATCTCCGAGTCGGTAGTAACGACCGGAGCGATCTCGGGTTTCGTCGTGTCATTAATGATAATTCCCGTGTAGTCAGCCAACAAAAGCGGCCATTTGAACCCTTTGGCGAACGGATGCTTGACGTAGCTGGCGTCGACCATTGTCGCGGGCTTCGTCGGAAAGAAGATCGAAAGACCGTGGCTACGCACATGTGCCGCACCATTTACCTTATAGACCACTGCAGCCTTTGTCGCGGCCACGACAGCGTCAGCTGCACGTCCGATAGCAGGATCGGCGGACATAGCTTTAATGTTTAAGGAATAATTGACCAAGTCGAAAAACTCGGCGACGGCCGCACCTTTCCCGCGTGAACCGAATTCCTCAGTTTTGCTGCGCGCTCGCGCCACTTTCAACAGGTTCGCTCGTCCGCCGGCTTTGATGAATGCCTGATTGCTAACGCCAAGGTCGTTGATCGCCGTATTTAGAGCCTCGATCTTACTGAGATCCGTCATGCTGAGCGTAATACTGACATCGCGATTGCCCTGATCGTCTCGGTTGTAATAGGCACCGTAAGTATCAACAACGATCTTCCCTAATCCGAAGCCGTCCAGCAGCGGATTCGCCATTACTTTGCCGAAGAGAGCTTCGTAATCCCAGCCGTTGCCGGGCTCAAGCTCTTCGCTGGCAACCAAAACCCTTCCGTAAGGTGCGACCGTGCGGGCGACCTCGAAATTCGCCATCAGGCAGGCATCGAATCCGATCATCTCGATCTTCGGGATAGATTTGGAGGTAAGACTGAGTGCCGTCCCGAGTTCGGTCATCGAGAGACTGTCCTGGTTATTGCCTTCGTCCCCGAGTATTCCCGGCCAGCCGCTGCCGTGATCGCCAAAGATCAAAGCGTAATGCTTCGCTGGAAATCGCTCCGCCATCGCGTTTACAAATCTTGCGAGGTTTGCCGGGTCGCCCATGTTCAATTCGCCGAGATCGGCGATCGGTTCCAGTTTGCCCTTGCGAACCATCACGAGTTTGGTCGTCGTCCAATTGGGCAAACCGCCAACCGGGCGGTTGGTGTAACCATCGTCCTCGTCACCGCTGACGTTTCGATCGACGAGTGCGACGATGTTTACCTTCGCAGTACTACCGACGGTCATCATCTCGTCCAGATCGTTCATCTGAGCCGATTCGAGATCGTTGTCGGAGTCCATGTAAAACATGAACGTCCATTCCGCCAGCGGCTTCGCCGCCTGCGCAGTTCCGTCCTGAGACCGTGCTACGTCTGCGAACAATCCAATTACCAACGCCGCAAACACGGCAGCATATATACGCTTCATATATTTTCCTCTGACTAACGGGTGATTTAAGTCAACGACATTCTACGACACATTCAGCAAAACGAAAACGAATCGAGCAACTGTTTTCTAATCGAATAAACGACATTATCGTCAAAATTGGGTCATCCACCAAAAAAAATGGGCGTCCCTCAGTGGAACGCCCCAGATTTGCCCGCTTGCAGTCTAATTTTACGGCATCTCGGGTACGCGCGCCGCCTTGGGTCCAACGGCGAGGCGAGGCTTCACGAAACCGCTGAAATCCACCGTTCCGGTAAGCTCAGTGTGCAGACTTTTCGTGCGAGCGTTGTCCTTGATCGTCCATATCGCCGACTCGGCACCGACAAATCCGTCGTTCGGTTCGACCGCCTTGCAGCCGACCGGCAGCGAATCGCCGGCAAGAACTGAAAACTTTACGCCTTTGCGGTCAGTATTTAATCGATTAAAGCCGGCCGCGAAGTCCTGCGTCAGCTGATACACCGCGTGATTACCGGAGATAAGGTAAAGCCCGTCCGCACACTTCGAACCAAGATGCGGCGTGCCGAGCGTCAGCAAATGGGCGATCAGCGGCCGTCCGTCCGGGTACGCCGGCGGCATTAGATCGTTAATGTAATTACGGGTGATCTGTCCGCCGCTCGAGTGAGCCACCACGTCAACGTGCCACGCATTCCTGTCTGACTGGGCGTATTCGATGTACGACTTGAGCTGCTTGGCATTCGCCATGACCGTCTTCCCTTCCGTTGGGCTCGTCGGTGTACCGCCGGTATCGAGCAACCCTTCAGCCGGCTTCTCACCCACCGGAAAAGCTTTCCAGTCATAAGAATGAGAGGTAGTAAGGATGTTTTGCCAAACCTCGAACAGTCGCCAGTTACTCCACAATCCGTGAACCAGCACAACAGGCTTTGGGGCGACTTTGAGGTTCTTTGTCTCGTCGTCGAGCAGCTTACCGTTGTCCCGTAACTCCGCCTTCACTCGCTGCACCAGCCGCGGACGTCCGTCGTCGTACCACGAATACCCGTTCGTGTCCCAAACGACCTCGATCTCGCGCTCTTCACCCGGATCGAGGACAAACGAAACGCTGTTTTCGTCCAGCGACGAGTCAGGCCGGGCTCCTTCCCACTTGTCACCTTTGAAAGTTTCTTTAAGCAACAGTTCACCGGACTTGGCCTCGCCCGATGCGTTAAGTATTTTCGTCTTGACCTTAACCAAATTGCCGTCGATCGTCCCGGTCTGCTCGACGATCTCCTTCCAATCGTTCCAATTAGGAAACTTCATATCTTCGAATTTAAGATCCGTGATGCGAAGCGGAGCACCGCACTTCTGCAAGTTCCAGGTGATCGTTTCCGAACCGCCGCCCGGCAATGCCGATGTATAAATGCCCGAAAGCTGATTACCGTCGCCCGTCACGCGATCCGTCCCCGGCGACGTTAGAGAATGCCCATCAATGCTCGTCTCCGTTGGCGGCATAGTGATATTTTTGCCCTCCTTCGGCGTGCACTGCCCGCTAAACGTTATAGACTCCGAACCCGAAACCTTGCCCTTGATCGATGGAACGCCGACGCCGACCGAATATGTGCCATCGTCGTTCACGCTCACGGTTACGTTCGCCTCCTGTTTCGATGCATTGCCGATTCTCTCGGTTTTGGTTGTTGCCGAGCCCTTCATATCACGCCACGTCTTGCCGCGATCGCACGAGTTTTTTTCAACCGAATCGACCTGTTCGACCGACGTCATCGAGTGGATTATGCTCGCACTGCCGACGCTCTGAGCGTTGCCGCCCGGAGCTTCGTAGACGCCGACCTGAGCTCGATACTCGAAATCCATCTCGAAATTATTAGTATCAAAGCCGCGGCCTGAAACGCGTTCGACGCGCTTGTTGTCGGTTGTCGTCTGCGTTTTTGTATACGTGACGCTGCCGGTCCAGGCCCCGGAGCATTTCGGCCTGCTCGCCGCCTTATTAGCCGCCACTGGTCCGCGGGGCCTGGTCTGTGCAGCGATATTCATCGACGATCCCAACATATTCGCAAAAATCATCACGCAGATTACCTGCTTACCCAGATCACGTATGGTATTCATTACTTTCATCATCTCCATCGCACTAAAAAGAATAAGATCCGCTCTGAAGAGTAAAGCGTGATGATCAAGCGAAAAGTATCAAGCGGGCACAAAAAAAGGACGCACCTTTCGGCACGCCCTTCTTTTCATTACCACCGCCGCGAACTATTTCTTCGGCGTTTCAACCGTCACCGGCTTCACTGTTTTGTCATCGGCCTTCTTGACCTCTGGCGAGGTTGTCGGTTTGACGACCGGAGCCTTCGGATCGACCGTGGTGGTCGTTGCCGGGCTAACGGCCGTTGCCGGGCTGATCGATGCAACCGGAGCAGGCGTCACGCTTGGCTTGGCAGGAGCGTTGTTAACCGCCGGATCGCCGCAAGCACCCAAAACAGCGGCCGAAACCGCGATAACTGTCGATAAAACTAAACTTCTCATTGTAATTTTCCTTATAAAAATTGAAGCACAGGCTAAAGCTGCCCGCGAGCTGACATCCGACACAGCCGGAATGATCCAGAACGTCTTTCCGCGAACCGCCGGTCAAACAACCGACTATTCGCCGCCCAAGATCAACGCTGCGTCTCGTAGAACGGACTTGAACACTGTTCTTGCAATTTATTTTAAATATTTTTTTAAGGTCAATCGTCATCCGAATGCACTTCATCGATGCACCGGACACAACTCTTGAGGTTCTGTTCCGCGTCGGAATGATTTTGGTTCCTTGACCGGACATTTAAGCGTCGCCCGCACGCCTGACGTCGGACAGATCAGGATCGTCACGTTTCCTTGGGTGTCGTTTGCCGCAGAACGGCTTTGCGGCGTAGGTTTTGTGAGATCGGGCGGTTCGGCTCCGTCCTGCCAGGTTGACGACAAAGGTGTCGGCGAAGGCGTCGGTGCCGACTGGCTTTCAAGATCGACATTGTCGTCGAGCGACGGCAGCATCATTTTGTTGGGAACTGTTCCCGCTATAAATATCTCGACCCGGCGAAACTCAGCCGGCACATCGGTCACGTAAATTTCTTTTGGTTCGGCGATCACGTCTTCGAACGCCACCTCGTTACCCGCATCATCGATGACGGTTCTCGGCGAAGGGGTCGGCGTTGGAGAACCCTTCGTCGCGACCGCCTCGACCGCGTCGAGTTCGCGGATCAGCGTGCCGTTGCGAATGTCGATCTCCGCCTTCCGTATCCCGGCCGGCATCGTCCAATCGCCATTCCATTCGGGGTGAGTTGAAAGGGCTTCTTTCATAAAATCGGCCCAGACCGGCATCGCCGAATCCGCACCTTTCATTCCCAGATCGTCGCCATTGTCGAAACCTACGTAAACAACACAAACGAGTTCGGGCGTAAACCCGACGAACCAACCGTCTCGCGAGGTTCCGGTTTTGCCGGCGAAAGCCGTTTTCCCGGCCACGTTCCGAAAGCCCCAACCCTGAGCCTGGGCCGCGGTGCCGCGATTTATGACGTCTTTCATAATATCGTCCATCACGTACGCCACATCGGGCCTGACCACATTCTTTCGATCCGGCACCGGCAAGGAAATAGTTTTGCCATCGCCGGATGTGATTTGCGTGATCGGCATCGGCATCACACGGTCGCCGAGATTGGCGAACATCGTATAAGCCGTCGCAACCTGTAGCGGCGTCGCCTCCGCCGTTCCCAATGCCATTGACGGGTAAGCCTTCTCCACCTTTGGAAAGCCCGCCTTGGTCGCGAGGTTCATCACCTTGCCGACATTTACCTGCATTGCGAGATCAACAGTTATGACGTTTTTACTCTTGACCAGTGCATCACGAAGCGTGGTTTCTTTATTTGAAAAGAAATCGCCGAAATTCCCGGGCGTATAACTGTCCTGATTAAAGGTGAATGTCTTCTTTTCGTCCATGAAAACAGTCGCCGCCGTGAAAACTCGAGAACCCGAATCGTATGCCGAGTTTATCGCCGCTGCGTAAACAAACGGCTTAAATACCGAGCCCGGTTGCCGCTGAGCATCAGTCGCCCGATTAAATTGATTCTGCTGATAATCGCGACCGCCAACCATCGCGACGATCTCGCCGGTTTTCGGGCGTATCGCCACTAATGCCGCGTTCAAACTGCCCTTTTCTTTTTTTGGAAAATATTTATCAAGCGTTTCGAGTCTTTTATTCACGGTCTCGTAGGCTATCCGCTGCAGATCAGGATCGATCGACGTGTAAACCCGCAGGTGCTGTATCGCCTCAGGATCGATGACGACCTTCGGCAACTCTTCGATGACGAACTGAGAAAAATACGGCATTCCCTGCAAGTCTTTGCGATTTGATATCTGCCGAAGTTCGATCGCCGACTTTTTCCCCTCAGCTATCTGCCCTTCGGAAATTTCTCCGGTCTCGAACATTGATTCAAGCACCTGATTCCGTCGTTCGGTTACTTTTTGGAGATTTTTATATGGGTTATAACGGTTCGGGCTTCGCACGATCCCGGCCAGGAATGCAGCCTCGGGCAGCGTTAACTGCGATACGTCCTTGCCAAAATAGGCGTCCGACGCCTCACCCACACCATAGATCGAAACGCCCGACTGCTGTCCTAAATATATTTGGTTGGCGTAAAGCGTGAATATCTCTTGTTTGCTCAAACGCGTCTCAAGGATAACGGACATGAACGCCTCGGTCACTTTGCGTTCGAGCGTCGGATCATTATTGAGCACCGTGTTTTT
>JAYSZT010000040.1:0-5836 GCA_043737915.1 Acidobacteriota bacterium | reverse complement strand
AACAGCTTTCGAATAGGTCAAAAACTCATCCGTCGCCCGAACACAGATCGTATGTCGTCCCGTATCATCGACGCCGGTCCGACAATAACCATCACGGTAAAAGCCAGTGATCGGATCATTGCAGCACGAAACAAGTTCGCCGCCCAAAACATTTTTCGGAGAAGGCTTATGCCCGTTCCCATTCCCGTTTCCATTCGTGTAGCTCATATTAGATTTCTATAGTTTTTCGGATCATCACCATTTTACTTGGTATTTTTTGCAGCTGAGACCTTTTCGATGACGTTACCTCCGGCATTATCACTCACGATCGGCCGCTTGCCGTTGACGAATCGGGAATAGTTGACCGTATTCGACTCTCCGTTCAAAACGAATTCGACCGCCGCTTCGCTGTTTATTTGGTTGCCGTCACCATTTACCATGATATTTTTGCACGCACCTTTTGCGGTAACTACGTTTCGGCTACCGTTGATCATTACGCGGTTAAATTTAGGGCAAGATATCGACCGCTTAAGATCAGATCCGGCGACGCTGATAGTTTCTCCGGGCACATCGGTCTCGGTGCGAATCACGTCCGCAGGATCGACCGGAATCTCAGCCGGCATCGGAGTTCTGGTCGGCGTCGGACTTCCGCTGAATTTTTCCATCTCCTTTTTCGCCGTATCGCTGCGCAGATCGCACGCCGCGAAGAAGGCGAATAGCAAAAGAAAAGTTACGGCAAAATACATTTTCATATTTAACTCGTCACGGCTCCCCCTATCAAGTCTAAAGCCTTTTCAATCGGACGTGACAACACAGCCTTATCGCCGACCTCGACGATCGGGCGTTGGATAATACTCGGGAATTTTACCATTGCAGCGATCACTTCCTTGTCGGATGAGGATTTGTTGATCTTCGCAATTTTGTAATCAGGCTCGCTGCGGCGAAGAACGTCGAACGGCTTGAGGCCAGTTTTACCTAGTACCTCAGTCAGTTTCTTCTCGGTAAACGGCTCGATAAAATAATTCACCTTCTTCCAGTCGATCCCATTTGCCTCGAACAATTTATTAAGCTTGCGACAAGTCGTGCACGTTGGTTTTTCGTAAACAGTAATATTCATAGTGTGCCCAAGTCCTCGACGATCGATGAATCCAGCCTTGCTTACGCACGGGCCTGTGCGACTTCGCCGGATTGCGTTTCGGTCAGATTCTCCGTTTCTTCATGAGTAAATAGGCGCGATTTTGTAACGAACCTTACTCCGAGAGGTATCTCAAGCGAAAAACTGGCACCGCGTCCGGGAACGACGTCGATGGTCAATTCGGTATGCTTCCAAAACTCGAACTGGTCCGTCGCCATATAGAAATCGCACCCCGCGATCTCGCCCAGCCAGACATCCGATGACCCGACCATAAACTCACCCTTCGGATAACACATCGGCGAAGACCCGTCACAACACCCGCCGCTCTGATGAAACATCAGCTCGCCGTTTTTGGCTCGAAGCTGTTCGACAACTTTCGTGGCGGCGGCGGTTATATTCACTCTTGGAATAACTTTCATTTTATCGAGTTACAGGCAAACTCTCCTCACGGTGTCCGCCTGGCTATAACCGCAATGTGTCCACGTGATGCCGGGTCGTCCACTTCCCAGACTTCGATCTCGAACCCTTCAGCCTCCAGCAATTTTCTGGCGACGTTTGGCGTATATCCGCTGTAAAAAAATGTACGTCCGAACATTTCGGAAGTAAAGCCCTCAACATCCGCATCATCAGAGTCCGAACCGCCGACCGATAACAATAGCCTTCCGCCTATCCTAAGAGAGGTGGCCAGCTTCCGATAAATGGCCGAATGATTTTTGCGTTCGACATGAAAAATAGAATCCCAGGCGACGGCTGCCGAGAAGGTTTCGGCAAATTCCGTCTCAACCATATCGCCGTGTATAAAAGTTGCTTCAGGAACCGTCGCCTTTGCGATCTTAAGCAGCTCGTTGGATTGGTCGACGCCGACAAGACCAAATCCACGATCGACTATATGCCTTGCAATTGGGTTTCCTGTTCCGCATCCTAGATCGAGAACTCTAGCGCCGACAGGCAAACCTTCAAGAACCGCATCAACATAGCCTAAAGTTTTATCGACATATTCTTGCCCTCGAAAATTGGCATGCCACTGAGTTGCTACGTGGTCATACGAGTTTTGCGACATAATGTCTCCTAGAAGAATCCCATCGCCTTCTTGTCGTACGAGATAAGCATATTCTTGGTCTGGCGGTAGTGGTCGAGCATCATCAGGTGATTTTCTCGGCCGAATCCTGATTTTTTGTAGCCGCCGAACGGGGCGTGGGCCGGGTAGTTGTGGTAATTGTTTACCCACACGCGACCGGCCTGGATGGCACGCGGAACGCGGTAAAGTTCGTGTGCGTCGCGGGTCCAGACGCCGGCACCGAGGCCGTAAAGCGTGTCATTGGCGATCGCGATGGCGTCTGCCTCGTCCTTAAATGTCGTGACGGAAGCGACCGGGCCGAAGATCTCTTCCTGAAAGACTCGCATCTTGTTGTGTCCCTTGAGCAGCGTCGGCTCGATGTAGAATCCATCCTCGGCACCGCTATCGTTCTGATGAACACCACCGCCACAAAGGATCTCGGCACCTTCTTCCTTGCCGATACTGATGTAGTTAAGGATCTTTTCGAACTGATCTTCGCTCGCCTGGGCACCGATCATCGTAGACGGATCGAGCGGATGTCCGGTCTTGATGGCTTTGACGCGTTCGACGACTCTGGCGATGAATTCGTCGGCGATCGATTCCTCGACGAGAATGCGCGACGGGCAGGTGCAGATCTCCCCTTGATTGAGTGCGAACATGGCCGCACCCTCGAGGCATTTGTCGAGGAATTCGTCGTCGGCATCCATTACGCTCTTAAAGAATACGTTGGGCGATTTTCCTCCGAGTTCGAGCGTCACCGGAATAAGATTTTGCGACGCATATTGCATGATCAGACGTCCCGTCGTCGTTTCGCCGGTGAATGCAACCTTGGCAATACGCGGCGAAGTTGCGAGTGGTTTGCCAGCCTCAGCACCAAAACCATTTACGATATTAAGAACGCCCGGAGGCAGAAGGTCGCCGATCAATTCCATCAGCACCATTATGCTCGCCGGAGTTTGTTCGGCTGGTTTTACGATCGTGCAGTTACCTGCGGCAAGAGCCGGTGCAATTTTCCAGGTCGCCATTAGAATCGGGAAATTCCACGGGATGATTTGAGCAACGACGCCTAGCGGTTCTTTGATAATTACCGAAAGGGTGTTTTGATCGAGCTCGCTCGCACTGCCTTCCTCTGCCCGGATCACCCCGGCGAAATAGCGGAAATGGTCGATTGCAAGCGGCAGGTCGGCGACCATGGTTTCACGAATCGGCTTGCCGTTATCCCAAGTTTCTGCTCTTGCGAGAAGTTCTAGATTCTCCTCCATTCGGTCGGCGATCTTCCACAAAATGTTGCTTCGCTCGGTCGCCGAGGTTTTGCCCCACGTCGCAAACGCCTTGTGTGCGGAATCGAGTGCCAATTCAATGTCGGCCTCAGTCGAGCGAGCGACACGTGTAAACGGTTTGCCGTCGACCGGCGAAATATTGTCAAAATATTCACCGCCCGTTGGTGCTATCCATTCGCCGCCGATGTAGTTTTCGTACTGCTCTTTGAATTTCGGTATGTCGTAAGATCGTTTGACTGCGTCCATCGTTTAACTCCTTAAAAATAAGATAAAGTCCGCCGAGAGAGGGTTTTTACTAAAAGACAATATTTACTGGAATTATAACACCAGAGGAGCGGGCGTCCACAAAAAATGGCCCTTCTCTAAGCAATACCTGTTTTCGAATAGACGGACGCGAGTGTTTCGGCAGCGACGCTCCGGCCTTTTTCAGCTCCGGTTTTTAAGATCGCCTTTAATGAATCGTCATCGTATTCATTGACGCGTTCCTGAAAGGGTTTGAGAAATTCGACGACAGTTTCGGCAAGTTCACCTTTGAACTGGCCGTAGCCTTTGCCTTCGAAATGACCTACACATTCGTCGGCAGTTTTTCCGGACAGGAGTTGATAGATCGTCAACAGATTTTTGATCGCCGGGCGAGTTTCGTCAAAATTGATGTCCGTGCCTGAATCGGTGACCGCCTTCTTTATCTTTTTTGTGATCGTATCCGCATCGTCGAGTAGAAAGATCGCTCCGTTTACATTTTCATCGGACTTTGACATCTTTTTCGCCGGATCTTGTAGGGAAGCGATGTTCGCACCGACGGGCGGAATAAATGGTTCAGGGACAACGAAAGTTTCCCCAAAATCGCGATTGAATCGTTCCGCGAGATCCCGACTTAATTCTAGATGCTGCTTCTGATCTTTGCCGACGGGAACGAGATCAGTTTGATAAAGCAAGATATCCGACGCCATCAGAATTGGATATGTAAAGAGGCCAACACCTGCTCGTTCCGCATTTCCCTTACCTTTGTCTTTGAACTGCGTCATCCGCTCAAGTTCGCCCATTCTGGCGATGCACGACAAAACCCACGCGAGTTCGGCGTGCTGTGGGACGTCGGATTGGATAAACATCGTCGCTTTTTGCGGATCGACTCCGGCGGCGAGATAGATTCGGGCGAGGTCGAGCGTCTTTTGCCGTAATGTCTTAGGATCTTGCGGCAGCGTGATCGCGTGTAGATTGACGATGCAGTAAAACGATTCGTATTCGTCCTGCAACGCAACCCAATTCTTGAGTGCGCCAAGGTAATTGCCAATATGCAGATCGCCGGTCGGCTGAGCCCCGCTAAAGATCCTTTTTTTCATGAATTTACAAGAACTAAATATCGCTAGAACCAATACGTATAGAGAAGAAAATCAACGAGAATATAGAACGGATACATTACTACCCCGATCACGCCCATGTAGACGAGCAACATCAAAATAAGAAAGCCATACTGCTCAAGTAATTCAAAAACCGGCTTAAAACTCTCGGGCAAAAACGTCTGTAAAACCTTACTGCCATCAAGCGGTGGAAATGGCAAAAGGTTGAACACCGCAAGCGATACGTTGAGAAATATCAGGTAATTAAGAAAAATTGCCACTACTCTAGTCATCCCTTCGCGCATATTGGCAGGGGTAAACACGTGCGTTTCCCAAAGAATCTTAAAGATCGTAAACCCTATGATCGCGAGAATCAGATTTGCTCCGATTCCGGCGATCGAGACCATTACGTTTGCTTGCTTGTATTTCGTCCAATTTCGCGGATTTACGGGTGTTGGCTTGCCCCAGCCGATCAGGGGAACGCGTGCTCCGGTCGTAAATGTCAGTACAAAACTCAGGATCGGGATTAACAGTGTTCCTATAGGATCGGTATGAGCAACTGGATTAATTGTGACGCGGCCCAGCATGTAGGCGGTGTCGTCGCCGTATTTCCACGACATCCAGGCGTGTCCGGCTTCGTGACATGAGATCGCGAGCAGCAGAACGACAATGTAAGGAATGAGATTGCTGAGCAGATTTACCAGATCGAAATTTTCCATAAAGCGTATACCAGCGTCTCAAATTAATGCGTAATGCCACGAGTTTTTGTTGTCTCGGACATTAAATTGTGCCATTCTTTCAATTCAAAATAAAATCAGCATCAGAGAAACTAGCCATCGTTAATTAGTTCCGTTCTCGTAGTTTATGAAGAATCATATAGTCGTTATCGCAAGCGAGTTCAAGGGGAATGAGTTTCTCGAGGAAGCATCGAATTCGGGCTGGCGGGTGACGCTAGTGACGCGAAAGAGGCTGCTCGATTACCCATGGGCTTGGACGGCGATAGATGAAGTAAAGACAGTCGAGGACGACGCCAGCGAAGTAGATTACG
>JAYSZT010000039.1:0-44288 GCA_043737915.1 Acidobacteriota bacterium | reverse complement strand
GGGGCGGTTTGCCATTTTTTGAACGTGGTTGGGCGTCCGTTATCAATCGCAGCCCGAACATGTTCACGCTGATCGCGATCGGTACCGGTGCGGCTTATCTATACAGCCTCGTTGCGATATTTTTTCCGCAGCTTTTTCCCGAGAATTTTCGCGGTCATATGGGTGAGGTAGCTCTTTATTTTGAGGCCGCTGCCGTAATTACAACGCTTGTCTTACTCGGTCAAGTGCTAGAACTTCGGGCTCGGAGTCAAACATCGAGCGCGATCAAGGCACTGCTCGGCCTTGCCCCAAAATCAGCGAGGCTCGTCGGTGCCGACGGTAATGAAACGGATGTCCCACTCGAAGATGTAACAGCCGGAATGCTGCTTCGCGTCCGTCCCGGTGAAAAGATTCCGGTTGACGGCGTCGTTGTTGAGGGCAAGAGTTTGGTGGACGAATCGATGGTGACCGGCGAACCGGTACCCGTTGAAAAAAATATCGACGCCAACGTCGTCGGCGGAACCGTTAACGGTACCGGTAGTTTTGTCTTCAAGGCTGAACGGGTCGGGAGCGAAACCCTGCTCGCACAGATCGTCCGCATGGTCGGCGAGGCTCAACGCTCGCGGGCACCGATCCAACGGCTGGCAGATGCCGTCGCGGCTTATTTCGTTCCCGCGGTGATGCTGATCGCGATCATTACATTCGCCATCTGGTTTTTTGTCGGGCCTGAGCCGAGATTTGTGTTCGCACTGGCTAATGCGATCGCCGTTCTGATAATTGCGTGTCCGTGTGCGTTAGGGCTCGCGACGCCGATGTCGATCATGGTCGGTACCGGACGCGGTGCCTCGACCGGTGTTTTGATAAAGAACGCCGAGGCTCTTGAGATCATGGAAAAGGTCAACGTGCTGGTGGTCGACAAGACAGGAACGCTGACCGAGGGAAAACCGCGACTTGTCTCGATCGTGTCGAATATTACCGAGGCCGAATTCCTCAGCCTCGCCGCAAGTCTCGAACGTCAAAGCGAGCATCCGCTGGCCGAATCGATCGTCGCCGGTGCCGAGGAGAGAAACACCAAGCTTAAGTCGGTTGAGAATTTCGAGTCGATAACCGGCAAAGGCGTCACCGGGACCGTCGGCGGCAAAGCCGTTGCTCTCGGCAATCAGAAACTTCTTGAACAGCTCGGAATTTCAATTGACGCAAAGCTTTCGGATGAAGCTGCAAAGCTCCAAGCGGAAGGGCAAACAGTGATGTTTGTCGCCGTTGATAAATATCACGCAGGTATTCTCGGTGTCACAGATCCGATAAAGGAATCGACGGCGGACGCGATCAAAATGCTTCACGAGGAAGGCCTTGAGATCGTTATGTTAACGGGCGACAATAAGGTCACAGCCGACGTCGTTGCGAAACGTCTGGGTATCGACAAGGTCATCGCAGAAGTTTTACCTGAGCAAAAACAGGAAGTGATCAAGAAGCTACAGGCCGACGGCAAGATCGTGGCGATGGCCGGCGACGGCGTTAACGACGCTCCCGCCCTCGCTCAGGCACAGGTCGGCATCGCGATGGGAACTGGAACCGATGTCGCGATGGAAAGTGCCGGCATCACACTTGTAAAAGGCGATCTGCGCGGCATCGTCAGGGCGAGAGTGCTGAGTCGTGCGACGATGTCGAACATCCGGCAGAATCTCTTTTTTGCTTTCATTTACAATTCACTAGGCGTGCCGATCGCGGCGGGAATACTTTATCCATTCTTCGGCTTGCTCCTGAGTCCGATCATCGCCAGCGCCGCGATGACGTTTAGCTCAGTGTCAGTTATCACGAACGCCCTGCGGCTGAGAAATCTGAAACTTTAACGATACGAATGTAGTGCAGTTTCAGCTTCGTCTGAACCGTACGGAAACGACTGAGGACAATTTCGATGTTCCGCAATCGTCGTTTTTGGACGAATGCGGATTTCGCGATATCGTAGAGACCTCGCATTTCAATACTTGGTTTGGCACAATCAGACTGCTGAAGGCGATAATTAGAAGATATTCTGTAGAAGATATTCGCGATGAGATCGGAATTTCCCTTTGTGTAGTAATTCCTGATCATTGCTTACGGATCGCCTCCTCTGACTTTTGGGATCCGATAAACCTTAATGACCAGTAAGTCGGCGACAATACTAATTGCGGATGATGATGACAGTCTGCGCCGCGTTCTGGAATTTCAGCTTCAGCAGGCCGGATATTCCGTGTTGACGGCTGAGAACGGATCGACCGCATTTGAGATATTCACGCGTACAAATATTGACTGCCTGATCACCGACTGGCGGATGCCCCAGATGTCAGGCCTGGAGTTACTGCTCAGGGCAAACGGATTAAAGAGCGAGGTGCCGGTTGTGGTCATCACGGCGTTTGGCGATGTTGAGACAGCCGTCTCCGCCATGCGCAGCGGTGCGTTCGATTTCATCACCAAACCATTTAATCGAGAATCAATTCTTTTGACCGTCGAAAAGGCATTGAGGTTCGGAGGTACGATCGCTGAGAATCGCCGATTGCGCCGTGCCGTAGATGAAGGCTTCCAACTGGGAAATTTAATTGGGGCATCTGAAAAAATGCGGCGCGTGCTCCACGCGGTTGAACGCGTTGCGAAGACGGATGCAACGGTACTGATCGAAGGCGAATCCGGTACAGGTAAAGAGCTCGTCGCCAAAGGTATCCACTTTTCGGGTATTCGGCGTAATCGGCCGTTTATCGCGATCAACTGTGCTGCGATGCCGGAGGCACTGGTCGAGGCCGAGTTGTTCGGGTATAAAAAAGGAGCCTTCACCGGTGCCAGTACCGAGTCGAAGGGCAAGTTCGAGGAGGCAAACGGTGGAACTCTCTTCCTCGATGAGATCAGCTCGATGCCGATGGCCGCCCAACCGAGACTGTTGCGTGTGCTACAGGAGCAAGAAATAACGCGACTCGGTGAAAACAGACCCCGCAAGATCGACGTTCGGATCATAGCTGCGACGAATGAAGACCTTCACGAACGGATCAGCAAGAAAGAGTTTCGCGAAGACCTTTATTACCGACTCGCCGTAGTGCCGATCCGCGTACCCGAACTTCGGGAGAGACGCGAGGACATACCGCTTTTGGTCGAACATTTCTTGAAGAAAGCATCAGAACGGCACGCCGTCAGAATTCCGAGAATTAAACCTGATGCATTTAAGGCTCTCGTCGATCACGATTGGCCGGGAAATGTGCGTGAGCTTGAAAATACCATCGAACGGATGATCATTCTATCTGATAGTGACACTCTGACGATCGCGGATGTTCCGGCAAGCGTTACCGATCGGTCGTCGAATGTGCTCGGAGATCACGGTTTTTCGCTGCCGAACGAGCCGATCGAGCTTGAATTGCTTGAGCGTGATCTGATCAAGGAAGCGTTAAACCGCTTCAGTGGAAACCAATCCCAGGCCGCTCGATTTCTGGGTATCACGAGAAGCGCTCTGATCTATCGAATGCAAAAACATGGCCTTGACTGACGACCGCATAAAAACGGAGGAGAAAGAATTACCATCCGCGTCCCACCGCGGCCGCGTTGCCGTATCGATCCTTATTGCGGCGTCGATCGTTCTCGTAACGGTCCTCCATTTCCTGACGCCGACCGATCAGATCGTCTGGCACGAGATCTATCAGCGGCTTTACTATATTCCAATAATCGCCGCCGCCCTTCTCTTCGGACTTCGCGGCGGATTGGCGGCATCGCTTTTTACGACCGTCATCTATTCTCCGCACATTTACCTGCATTGGCAGCACGGGCATTTCGATTATTCGATAAATCAATATGCGGAGATAGTTATCTTTAACCTCGTCGGCGGAGTGATGGGAGCACTCGGAGACCGACTAAAGCAGGCACGGATCCGGGCCGAGCGAAATGCGGAACAACGTCGACAAGCCTACGAAGAGCTGCAACAGACGTTTGAGCAATTATTGCAGGCTGAAAAACTGTCTTCGCTCGGTGAGTTGTCCGCCGGCATTGTCCACGAAGTACGAAATCCGCTGGCGTCGATAAAAGGAGCCGTTGAGATTCTCGAGGACGGGGTCGATACGGACAGTCCACGCCGTGAGTTTGCGGAACTGGCGAAGACTGAGATCGATCGATTAGACAAACTTGTCGGCGAATTCCTGCGGTTCGCTCGGGCCGCCACTTTGGCTATCGAGCCAAACGATCTGAATGCGATCATCGAGTCGGTCACCTCGCTTTTAGAAAACCAGGCGGCCGCTCAACGCGTCTCGATCCAATTAGATCTGGATGCTAACCTGCCGGACGTGTTGGCCGATCGCGAGCAGATCAAACAGGTAGTTTTGAATCTTGCGATCAATGCACTTCAATCTATGCCGGACGGTGGCAACTTATCCCTCCGCACGTTTCAAAGAAATTCTGCGTGCGTTGCTGAGATCGAAGACACGGGCGGCGGAATCAGCGAAAAGATATTGCCTAAGATCTTCGACCCATTTTTTACAACAAAGGATAAAGGCATCGGGCTAGGTTTAAGCGTTGCCCATAAGATCGTGTCGCAGCATAACGGCCGGTTAAAGTTTCGTCAAGGAAATGACGGCGCCGTATTCGAACTGGAACTACATCCGAAAGCATCGAGCCAGCACCGCATTTTGGGCTCAAAAAGCAATGGGTCCGAAATAGAAACACGCACGCCTTAGACCGATCGCGTCACGTTTTCGGAGTCAACGTCGATGTCATTGAATAGGTTGCAAAAGTTACTTTCGTGTGATAAAAAAGATTTTTCGTCAAAGTCTAAGTTTTCTCTCCATTACCATCATGAATCGAGTAGTTTTATCGCTCATTGGCTCCCTTTCTATTTTCGCGATCCTTATATTTGGATGCCAGGCGATAGAAGCTCAAATAACGGAGACCTCTTTAAGGGGAACGGTTTCCGATGTTTCAGGCAACGTTATCGTCGCCTCAACGGTCGTCGCTCAGAGTGCAGCGACTGCTCAGGTCTTGACCACCACAACCAATGATCAGGGCGAGTTTGTTTTCCCTTCTCTGCCGTCCGGCACCTATCGCGTCTTTGTCCGCGTTCCCGGGTTTAAGACCTATGAACTGCAGGATCTGAAACTGAACGTGGGACAAACCAGTTCACTGAACATCAAACTTGAGATCGGTGAGATCCAGACAATTGTTCAGGTTGGCGGTGAAGAGGCGGTTTCGCAGGTTTCAACCGAGGCACGGGTTTCGGACTCATTCTCGCGCCAGTCCGTCAGCGAACTGCCTCTGCCCCAGCGTGACGTTTTTGCACTGGTCAAGCTAAGTGCCGGTGCGACAGCTATCGCCGGTGCGGCAAACTCGACCAAGCTCACAAATTCACCGGTCGTCACCGTTAACGGAAATCGGTATCGCGGAAACAACTACGTTCTCGACGGAGCGCTGAACGTCAATGCCAATAACACCGGCGAACCCGCGATCGTGCCGAGCGTTGAGGTCGTCGAGGAAGTGCAGGTCCAGACCTCCAATTTCTCCGCTGAATTCGGCCGCGGTAACGGCTCGGTGGTCAACATGCGGACGAAATCCGGCACCAACGAATTTCACGGTCAGGCATGGGAATATAATCGCAACGCGAGCCTTAACGCCCGCAACTTCTTTTCTGCGAAGCGGGCACCGCAGGTTTTCAATCAATTCGGCGGCAGCTTTGGCGGGCCGATTCGTAAGAAAAAGACGTTCTTTTTCGGGAGCTACGAAGGCACCCGGAATGCTCTCGCGAAGGCACTTTCGTTTCAGGTGGAAACGCCGGAACTTAGAGCATTCGTCGCAAATACTCGGCCAAATTCGATCGCTAACCGATTGTTCCGTGACTATGCCGCTCCGACACCGAACAGGTCAGGTAACGGTTACGTCAACCAGTCGAATATCACCGTTAACAACGTGGTCATACCGGCAACCGGTACGGCATCGATCAACCTCCGCGACTTTATTCAGTCCAACCAATATCTGGCGAGGGTCGATCACTCATTTAATAAAGACAAGGACAAACTCTCAGTCCGCTGGATCCAGGAATTTCAGAAGGATCAAGGCGGCACGAGTTCATCGGCGGTGACGAACGGAAAGGCTCTGCGTGGACAGCGAGGCTTTTTCAACGGAACGTTTGGTAACCTCAACGTTGGGTATACCAAAATACTCGAGAACGCTGTGAACGATGTTCGTTTTTCGGCGGGCTTCGTTGATACCAGTCGTGGAAATGACGATGCTCTGGTTCCCGAGGTAACCATAACCGGGATCACTGCCCCTTTCGGCGACTCATTTAACTCTAGAACAAAACTCGATACATACGAGATCCGCGACACATTCTCGCTCGTAAAAGGACCGCATACGATCCGATTCGGCGGCGAGATCAGACGAATATCCAAAGGACTTGCAATAGGGCCCGCAAATGCCGGGTCGTTCGCATTTACGTCAGTTCTTAATTTCATTAACGATTCCGCGTTCCGGCAGACGATCACCGTCGATCCAACCACCGGTCGGCCAACCGGTTTCCCCAGGTATTTCCGCATTTTTGAAACGGGAGCCTTCGCCCAGGACGATTGGAAGGTGAATTCGCGATTGAATCTTAATCTCGGCTTTCGTTGGGATTATTTCGGCGATGCTAAGGAACGCGACGGCATTCTCTCATCGATCATTCCTGGTCCGGGAACCACCTTCCAGCAACAAATTGCGACCGCGGCGATCGGACGTGTAGAGCGACTCTACAAGCCCGAAATGACCAACTTCTCGCCACGTCTCGGCCTCGCGTTTGACCCGTTCGGCGACGGCAAAACTTCGCTTCGCCTCGGCTATTCGCTCGCTTTCCAACCGCATCACGGCCAGTCGATCGCCGGAGCCCGGGCACTGTCGCCGGACGCCGTCCAAGTCGTTTCTCAGCCTTCGCAGGGCATCGGAACGCAGATACTTTACGGCATCCCGGTGCCGTTCAATCCCGAATTCGCCCGCGGTCTTAATGCCTTTGGCGGCATCAACCCGCTGCCGGGTGAGACACGCCGTATTCGCCCGACCGGATTTGTCGTCAATCCGACGATCAAGACGCAATACAGCGAAAGTTTCTTTGCTAACGTTCAGCGGCAATTCGGTAATGGCTGGATCGTCGAGGCCGGCTACACCGGTACGCTTGGCGTCAATCTAGAACGCATCGACGACATCAACCGTTTCTCCGGCGACCTATTGGACGGCATCGAAAATCGCCTTAACCCGAATTTCGGTGTGTTGCTGTACGTCACAAACGGAGTCAGCTCAAGCTATCACGGCGGCACCTTCGAGGTGCGAAAAAGCTTTAGCAAGGGCTTTTCGATCCAGTCGAATTATCGTTTCTCGAAGTGGATCGATACGTCGAGCGACACATCGACCGGACAGTTCGCCGACAACTCGGAATCGGGCAAGGGTGCTCAAAATATCGATTGCCTCCGTTGCGAGCGGGCTCGTTCGATGTTTGACATACCGAGACGGTTTTCGTTCGCGGGCATTTGGACGCCCAATTTCTGGATGAAACAGGATGGTATCACCGGTTATTTGCTGAAAAACTGGCAGATCTCGACCATTTTTACCGCCCAGTCGGGCAGGCCGTTCTCAGTCTGGAACGGTGCCGCATCGACAGCCGGCGGCGACTATAACAGAGACGGCGGCGGCGGTGCCGTCGGCGGCGGATTTTATGACCGGCCTAATGCTCCGGCGAACATCAATACAAATTTCAGCAATCGTGATTTCTTGTCGGGCCTGTTTTTGGCCTCGGCATTCCCGACACCGACACCCGGAACCAACGGCAACCTCGGGCGAAACACTTTCAGAGGCCCGAGTTTCACCACTCTCGATTTCTCGGTGTCTCGTAAATTCTCGATCTCAGAGGCGAAATTGCTGATGTTAAAACTTGACGCGTTCAATGCTTTCAACAAGGTCAACCTATTTCTGCCGAATGCCGATCTTTCATTGGCGAATTTCGGAAAATCGACACAGGCTTTCGAGCCGCGTACACTACAGGCGAGCATCAAATTCATCTTTTAAGCTGGTAGCCGGTCAGTTCCGGCGCCCGATCATCGGAATTATCTATGAGAATCTTCACGATCGTTTTAGCCGTCGCTCTTTTTTCGATAACCTCATTTGCCCAGGACTGGCACAAAATGTCTGAGTCCGAACTCAAAGCCGTGGTTCCGGCGACGGCACCTGTCATCACGGAGAACATCGAGACCGAATTTCGAACAGCAGCGGGCATCTCAAACGGCAAAACATCGATATTCGGCGTTGTCATCATCACCGCCGGCTACGAAGCAGACGGCAAATATACCCACTTTCTGAAAACCGACGCCCGTCTGAGAGTAGGCGATCTCGATCTCAACTCAGGTGATTACATTTTTGGCTACCAACGGCTCGACCAACAAACGCTGAGGGTTACTTTTTATAAGGCGAGGGACGGCAAACTTGTCGGAGCGATAAAAGCTGAGGTAGAAAAAGCGAAAGGACCGATATATTCGTTCCTGATCACGCCGCCGACAAACATGGCCGGGAAGGTATACATCGGCAGGTTTTCCTTCAACTACACAATTAGATAAACTCCGGTATCACGCCTTGCGTGCCCGCTGAACGACATACAATGACAAAAATCTTTTCGATCGCAACAGTTATCATATCGTTACTCATAGCGGTCAGTGCTCAGAACGAAACCGCCGCAAAGCGGACGTTGACGCCGATCGACTCGCTTGAGATTTCAGCTAAGGCAAAGACCGGAGCGACCGCCCGTATACCACTTGCGGAGGTGCTCGATATCAAAAATGCGGACGCTCTCGAGTCGGGAAACGTTCCCAATTACATCCGGGCGATGGCACAGTCGACAAAGTCGGCATCGCAGTACGCGACTCTCGTCCAGACATTCGTCTTTGGCGGCACCATTGCTCCGGAAACGAAAATGGCGATCGGGCTCAGGATCGCCCAGATATATAACAGTCCGTATCTGTACGCCCAAACCAGTAGATGGCTGCGGGCATCAAAACGTGGCCGCGAACTAATTGCTGACTGGGAAAGCCGCCGGCCGCAAACAGCGAGCGAGAAGCTGGCGATCGACTACGCCGAGAAATTAACTAACGACATTCAGGGCATAACTGATTCAGATTTTGCCGAGATCCGAACCGTTCTGAATGATTCTCAGATCGTCGAGCTGACGATGACTGTTTGTTTTTTCAATCATTTTGTCCGCCTTGCCGAAGGTCTTAATTTGCCGGTCGAGGCATGGGTTTTGGAGGATAAGTCACCGAAAGCGTTGGCGTTCACTCCGTTTGCCGTCCCGTCCGCCCGGATCGCGTTGGTGTCGGATAAAGAATTAGATGCCGGTAGCCTGGCTCTCGCAGCGACAAAACAGGCCCTGACCGCGGCACCGCAGACAGGGCTTGGAATCGGTATGGCAAACTCTCAGCGGGCGATGATGCGCGTTCCTGATCTCCAGGCGGCGTGGCGAAACTTTGGCAATCAGAACCGCCAGACGTGGTCGATCGACCGTAATATCCAGCTCCAGATATCATTCACGGTCTCGATGACCAATGGTTGCCGCTATTGCACGGTCCATCAGGTGCTCGGTTTACGTCGGCTCGGCGTAGATCCGAAAAAACTGATGGCGATGAAAAAAGACGACTCGGCTCTCACACCGAGAGAACTTGCCGCAGTAATATTCGCCCGAAAACTTACTAGCGACCCTGTCTCGGTGACCGATAGTGATTTTGCAAGTTTGAAGAAAGAGTTCGGTGAAAATGGAGCGGTCGAGGCAATATTACAGACGGGGAACTTCGCCTTCATGAACAGATTTACGGACAGTTTGCGACTTCCGTCCGAGGACGAGGCGGTACAAACTTACCAAGAAGTTTATGGCGACGGAACTTACAAAACAAACTGGAAAAATCCGAAATAGATTTCAGCCCAACGTGGCGTTGGGTCGCTAGACTATTGCCACAGATCAATAAACGCATCTGCCAGCCGGTCACGCCACGAGGTCCAATTGTGGCCGGTTTCGCCTTCCACATATTTCACCTGATAGCCTTTACTACGGAGCATAACGTTCACTCGCCGTGTATCGTCCACCCCCTCGAGTGTGCCGTCGTCTAAATAAAACCTGAATTTCGCAGTGGCCGGGTCGAGTTTTTCCAGCTCCTTGACGACCCGTCCGTTATCGATCCAGAACGACGAGCTTTGAGCACCGAGCCGTGCGAACGTGTCCGGATATTTAAGTCCGACCCAAAGGCTCGTCACGCCGCCGAGGCTTGCACCGATGATCGCACGCCCGTCGCGCGTATTCACAGTTTTGAACCGCTTATCGATCGCCGGAACGACCTCAGTCGCTACAAATTTCGCATATTCGTCGCTCGCCCAATACTCTTTCATGCGATCCTTAGGGTCGAGAAAGACCATGATGAATGGCTTAATTTTTCCGGCTTTGACGAGATTTCGTTGAATTTGAGCAGCCTTCGCACGATTTATATATTCGCTACCATCTTGAAAATAGAGAACCGGGAAAGGCGAGGCTTTATCACGAAGCTCGTATTCCATTGGCAGGTAAATCTTTACAACACGTTTGCCGAAAGTCGCTGATTCTACCGTAACCTCCTGAAAAATCGGCGGAACGATAACGTCAATTACTTGGGTCGGATCAGTTGGTTCTACGTTTAACTTATCTTCTTCATCCCAAGTTGTTGCCTTGTAATCAGGCATCGTGAGATACGAATTCTCGCCGCCAACACCGTTATCAGCCTTATTCGGATTGAGCGGATCGTTTATCCACTTGCCATCAACGATCAGTTTGTATTCGATACGAGCTGCGTTTGGAAACTTTAAACCGATATACTTCTTACCTTCGTTTCGGCTTGAAAGTTTAAGGCCGCACGGCTTCCAACTCGTAAAATCTCCGACAATTTCGACATCACTCGCCGCTCCAAAATATGCAAAACGCATGACGGAAGAATCCGGTCTTTTCCCCTGCCAGATGACCGGATAATTTGTCTCATCACGTGAAGCTGTCGAAAGAATAAATCCGTCTTTATGAACAAATGACAAAGCGTAGCTGCACTCGTCAATTTTGACTGTCGGCTGCTGGCTAACTGACGACTGTTTTCCAACATACCGATCATAAACAACCTTCGGCGTGTCCAAATTCCTGCCTTCTTTCAAATTTACGGCAAGGCGAATGAATTGAGCCATTGACCACGCGAGCGGCGTTGCCGAGCCTGTGCCTTCGCCGAATTTGAGTTCGGGGGCGAATTGCTTGTCAACATTTCGAGGAGTTTCGACTTTATCCCAAATTTGTTCTGGAATCATCAAACCATCATTGGCGAATGCGAGCATTGAATCGAGCCTGCCTTTTGCTCTATCGTGCCAATTTAATCCATCAACAACGCTATTCATTCCTTTCGTAGAATCATGCAGAGCCAATTCATACTGTCCGCGTTCGCCGCTCAGCAATGCCCAAAGTCGGCCTTTTCCCGTATATTTTCCGTCCCAATTCCATCGGCGCCCGTCGTCCATTTCGCCGTATCCGTCATTGTTATAGCGATAAAAACCTTCGCCGTTTGGCGTGTTTACCTTGATCACTTGATCGATCACTTTCAACGAATTTTGGATGATCGGGTCATTCGGCGATTTGATACCGAGTCTGACCAATTCTAGAAAACCTGCGTCCACGATATCGCGTTCGTCAAAGAAGCCGGCACCGTTATTGAGTTCGAGTTTGTTGCCCGAATCTGGGTTTCCTTGGGTGATCCGCAGGTAATACGGATCTTTCGAGTATTTTCCGGTTTTTGTGACCGTCCATCTTTCGATATTCGCTGCCCATTCATCTGCCGTTTTTAGCCAACGATCTGCCGATTCAATATCGCCGTTTTTCTTCGCAATTTCCGCTGCACATACTAGGCCCGCGATCTCCGCAGCTATTGTTGACGGCGAATAACCGCCTTCCTCTTCCCAGCGTTCTTGCGGCGTGATGGGTCCGGTTTTAGCGATAAAATCTGCGGATTTCTTGACGTGTTTTTCGTAAGTTTCTTTGTCGTGAACTCCAAATTCGTGTGCCATGATCAGCGGAAACGCTACTTCGTCAAGCTGAAGAGATTCCCAGAACGGTTTCCCATCAAGATACGAATTTTGCGGAAAGCTTCCGTCAGGCTTTTGCTGAACTTCAAAGAGAAAATTCAACGCCCGGATTGCCGCCGCTTTATCGCCGAGCGCCATATACGCCGTTGCGACCTGATATAGATCACGCGACCAGACGAGGTGATAACCGCCTATATTGTTCTCGTTCGCATTCGCCCCGCCTCCCCAGGGAACAGTTAAACTTGCAATATTCGCCCCGCGAACCGTTTTATCCTCGTTGATCCTGAGTTGCATCGCCGCCATATTGAACTGGGCTTGGTACTTAGGCTCAACTTTGGGGAGCGTTTTGACGAAATCGCTCCAACCTTTTTCGTATTCGGCTTGAATTTTCGGGAAGCCTTTTTCGAGCGATTTGGCCGCATTTGCGGATGCCTTAAAGATATCCTCACCAAATGCAAAGATTGTAGTAAAACGAGTTGGCTTCATTATTCGAGCCATTTGGATAACGTTCCCGTCTGTTGCCTGGGCGTAAGTTTCTTTAATTTTGCCAAACTTTTTCAGCTGCTCCCAAACATCGTTCGCTTGGTAATAGACGTTTGTATATTCCTCAATATCCGATGTGAAATAAACCGCCGACGCCTTATTGCCGTCCTCCGCACCGATTCCGCTACTAACCGTTGCCGAACCTTGTTTCGTCAAGGTCTTCACGCCATTTTCGGTAATATCGGTTTTTTCAGATTCGTAGCTGCCTTTTAACTGCAGCAACGGTGAATAAGCCTTGTCGTGCATTCCCGAATTGCCGATCGAAGGATCGTAATAGACGTATAGATTCAAACCTTTATTTTTCGTTTGAAACTGAACGTCAATCAAAACCACGTCGCGTTCCGGATCGGTCGTGTAAGTTTTCGTGATCGTCCATTCGCCGGATTTTGCCTTATTTATTTGTTGAAAGGTCAGCGAATCGGGACGCGTAACTTTTACTTGATGAATCGCATCGTCTTGCTCGGTCTCGACCTTTTTCGTCCTCGGATTGACCACCACAAACTGTAAAAGATGAACATTTGCAACCGTTACATCAGGATAATAGACCTCGGTCATCACACCTTGAGCGAGCGTGAACCAGACCTTCGATTCGAGCGTCGCCGATGTGCCGATGCCTTGCTTGCCCGCCGTTGCCCATTGAGCGTCCTTACCGGGGCCGCCGGGAGCGATGGTTTGGGCCTGGTAAAATGGAACAAGGATAACCGCAAAGACGCAGAGACGTAGAAATAACGAAAGGAAGGAAAAGTTGAAAAATCTAAAAGCCATATTGCTAGTTGTCCTGTCTGCGAAGGTTAATCCTTATACGATCGCCCCTACGTCTCTGCGGTGAGAATCTATTTCCGCCGAAAAATTCTAAATCCAAACCCATCGAGGCTCAGCGACGGCAGGCCGACGGAAGATTTAGCTGACGCCTTCGCCTTTTCGTCGTCGGGTGGAAGCGGTTGGCCGATGTTGGGCGTGATCTCTTCGAAATTACCGCCCGCTTCGACCGAGCCGAAGAATGGTGCGTTGGACATATTAATGGCGACGAGCAGTTCCTCGCTGCCGAAGCGGCGAGTGAAAGTCAGCACACGATCCTCGTCGGAGTTTTTGAGCCAGTTCAAATCACCGCGGCGAAGAGCAATGCTCGACTTGCGCAACGCGATCATTGACTTATAGAAGCGCGGAAACTCAGGCCGCCGATCGGCAAATTGCCAAAAGATGGGTAGCTTTTCAAACAGCGCCGGAGCACCCGATTCGGTCGTGTCACCGACCTCCATTCCGTTGTAAACGAGCGGCAAACCGTCGAGCGTGAACGCCAGAGCCTGGCCGGCAAGCGCTCCCTTTTCACCAAAACGAGCGATCGCCCGACGCTCGTCGTGATTGTCAGAGAAACGCAGCCTCAGCGCACCTTTCGAGTTCGACGCGAGTTGCTCCTCCCACACTTTGCGAAGTGCGGATGCAGGTTTCGCACCTTGCAACACCTCAGTCAGCGTCGAGTGCATATTCCAGGCGTAATCGACGTCGAATGCCTTGACGAGCAGATCGGGTTTTTCGGCCTCGGCGAGCCAAATGGTATTGTGCTTAATTTTGTCCACCTCGGCCCGTGCCTGATCCCAAAAATCTGTCGGAATAAACAACGCAACATCGCAGCGAAATCCGTCGAGGTCGTAATCGCGGATCCAGCTTTTGAGATTTTCGATGATGTATTTTCTGACTTCGGGTTTGTCATAATCGAGCCCCGCAACGTCCGCCCAGTCAGGAACCGGCGGTATGATCTCGCCCTTATCGTTCTTTTTGTAGAACTCGGGATGCTCGGTTATCAGTTTGTTATCCCAAGCGGTGTGGTTCAAAACGACGTCGATGATCACCTTTAGATTTCGCTTGTGAGCCTCGGCGATCAGTCGCTTGAGGTCGGCGGGCGTGCCGTAGTCCGGATTGACTCCGTAATAGTCACGAACCGCGTAAGGCGAGCCGATCGTTCCCTTCTTCTTCAACTGGCCGATCGGATGAACCGGCATCAACCACAGCACATCGACACCGAGACCTTTGATCCGGTCAAGGTCTGAGGTGATCGAGTTAAAATCGCCCTTCTGCGAATACGCCCGCTCCCAGATCTGATAGATCACCGCGTCCTTGACCCAATCCTGCGAAACGCGGGCCGTTTCCCGCGAAACATCGCGGGACGGTTGCTGACCAAAAATGAATCCCGTTAAAAGGGTCGTTAAGACTAAAATTCTGATCGAATGTTTTTTCATAGATTTACCCTGCGATGCCCCCGGCCGCGGCGGTTTCACTTTGCCCGGCAGTGGAAATGTTCCCTTGGCCAACGTCTTTTACAACAAGTACGCTAACGGCCGCAACCAACATCACGATGCCGCCAAAAATGACGACGTTCAACGGGTCTTTGCCCAATATGTTGTCATAGATCTGAGGAATTACCAGTCCCATAACGATCTGCGGAATGACGATGAATAGGTTGAAAACACCCATGTAAACGCCCATTCGTGATGGCTTGATAGCTCCTGCAAGAATTACGTACGGCATTGATAAAATTGATGCCCACGCAAAGCCCACACCGATCATTCCCGCCCACAACATATATTTATCGTGAGCAAAATAGGTCGAGATCAGTCCAAGACCGCCGAGTGTCAGACAGATGAAGTGCGTCATTTTTCGACTGGTCGCATTTGCGATCTTGGGCAGTAGAAAAGCAACGAGAAAACAGGCGGCATTATAGACAGCGAACGAGAGACCGCCCCATTCCGTGCCCTGTGCGAACAGCGGTGATTTTTCGTCAGGAGCCATGAAGATGTGACGGGCGACGGCGATGCCGTAATATTGCCACATACACGGAAGTGCGAACCACGTGAAAAATTGAACGACGGCAAGCTGCTTCATCGTCGTCGGCATGTCTTTTAGAGCTTCGAGAATTTCCTTAACGATAGTTGAGACTACATTGCTCTCAGCTTGTTTCCGCCGAAACTCGGCTATATCCGCAGGCGGATATTCGTCGGCGGTCAGGACTGTCCACAGAACGGCCCCGAGAAAGCAAACCGCTCCGATGATGAACGCCCACAATGTCGCATGCGGAATTCCGCTCACCATAACACCGGTTACGCCGAGAGCAGCGAGTATAAACGGAGCGGCATTCGCAAGTGTCTGGCCGACGCCAATGAAGAACGACTGCATCACAAATCCGGTCGTTCGCTGTTCCTCAGGCAGTTTATCGCCCACAAATGCACGAAACGGTTCCATACTGGTATTTATGCTGAAATCTAAGATCCACAGCAGACCGGCCGCCATCCAAACCGCAGACGAGAAAGGCATCAAGACTAGACAGATACTTGAAAGGATCGCACCAACCAGGAAAAACGGCCGGCGGCGTCCGAGTTTATTCCACGTCCGATCGGACATTGCTCCGATTATCGGCTGGATAAGCAAACCCGTAACGGGCCCGGCGAGCCAGAGGTAAGGCAGTGAACTTTCCTCAGCGCCGAGGTATTTATAGATCGGCGACATATTTGCCTGTTGCAAGGCAAAGCCGATCTGAATACCCATAAACCCGAAACTCATGTTCCAGATCTGCCAAAATGTTAGTTTCGGTTTGTTTTCCATAGTTTGTTCTCCCTAGCGAGCGTAAATATTTATGTCTTCAAGATTGACGTTGCGATCGAGCGATAAGACGTAGCGCAGTGTCGTCGCCATATTGCGAACGTGGATGCTGCCGGGGCGTGGCTCGGCCTCGAACGGCGAATCGACATCGACGAGTCCCGGGCAGAAATTAAAAACGCGAATATTGGCACCGCGTTTCCGAACGTCGTCGCGGACGGATTCGGCAAAGCCGAGAAGTGCGAATTTTGATGCACAGTAGCTCGGCACATCCGCGTAACCATTCTTGCCAGCCTGTGACGAGACGTTAATTATGTCGCCCTGCTCCTGTTCGATCATCTGCGGCAGAACAAGCTGCGTCAGCCACATTGCGCCGCGAAGATTTGTCTCGAGTACCTTGTCCCAACCCTCAGCTGTGATCTCGGTGACCGTCTCGGGTACGGCGAGGCCCGAATTGTTGATCAGGATATCGACCGCACCGAAATTAGTATTTATCCAATCGACTAGCCCCTCAGTCTTGCCGCGATCGCGGATGTCGAAAGCGTACGCCGAGACCTTGTCGCCGAATTTGGCATTCAACTCTGCTGCCGTCGAGTCTGTCATGCTCTGCCGACGCGACGCAATGACCACGTTTCCGACGCCCATATCGAGCAACGCCTCGGCGAACGCACGCCCAATACCCGTCGCTCCGCCGGTGATAAGTGCTGTTTGATCGGATAGTGGCTTAGTTCCCATCTATTTAGCCGTGAATATCGCCGCCGTTCGTGCCGGCATTGTGAATTTTAACTTGCCCTTCTCTGCCTTGACCGCTAGGGCCGAGCCGAGTGCGTTGGTCAGACTTGCATTTGCGGCGATCTGTTTGATCATCGAGATGTCGAAACTGACCTTAGCCGGCTTAGTATCATTATTAAACACAACAATTACCGCTTGCCGATCGGTCACGCGGGCGTAGGCCGACTGTTGCTCTTCGTCGAGTAAATCGAGCGTCTTGCCGCGGCGGAGCGGTTCGAGTTCTTGGCGAAGTTTTCCCAGTTTGGCTAAGTGGTCAAAGACGTCGTTTTCCGACGCCGTTCGCCCGGAGGCTGAAAATGCATTCTTCGCATCGCCGGGAAAGCCGCCCGGAAAATCTCTACGATTGTCCGGATCGCCGCCGCCGGGCATCGCGATCTCGTCACCATAATAGAGCAACGGCGTGCCGCGCGTCGTCATAATGAACGTCTGAGCGAGTTTAAGCCCGTCGGTCGTCGCTCCACGCTCGTTCATAAAGCGTTCCATATCGTGAACGCCGAGAAACGTGGTCAATACATTCGGATTTGGATAGATCCAGTCGCGGGCGAGCATCTGCGAGACGCCGCGGATCGATTCTCCTCGGGCAAACGCCCCACGGATCTGATAGAAGAGTGCAAAATCGTAAAGGGTGTCGATCTGCGGATCGATGCCGTCGTGACCCTTGCGGCCGGCCTGAAAATACGCGATCAACGCCGGATCGCTGTCGAAGAGTTCGCCCAGAATGTTAACCTTCGGGTATTCACGTTTGATCGCCGAACCCCATTTTGCCCAAAACGTACGCGGTACGTGCGGCAGAGTGTCCATTCTCACCGAGTCAAATCCGCCCTGCTCGAGCCACCAGAGACTGTTTTGGATCAGATATTTCTCGACCTCTGGGTCGTTCTGATTGAAATCCGGAAGAATATCGATGAACCAACCGTCGATGTTTCGCTTCTGCGTTTGATAGGTCGCCCGCGGATTCATCGCGGTCCACTTCTGCCAATTGTTGGAAAGGTGATCTTTCAAAGTTCCATTCCACCAAGTCGCTGTCGGCGGGTCTTCTGCCCAGCGATGATATGGGCCGGTGTGGTTTGCGACTTGGTCCTGGATCACCTTAAAGCCCATCGCCTGTGCTTTTTGCACAAACTCCTTGAGTTTTGCCATGTCGCCGAGGTGCTCGTCGACGCCGTACATATCGGTCGCCCCGTAGCCGTGATAGCCGGTCGTGAACGGCATACCGTCGTACATTTCCTTGTAATCGGGCTTGTCGTTATTGTCATAGAACGGCGTCGTCCAGATCGCCGTTACGCCGAGCGATTTGAGATATGGCAGTTTGTTTATCACGCCCTGCAGGTCGCCGCCATGATAGTGCCGGCCTAAGCTGCGGTCGAAAAGTCCTTTGGACTTTTCGGGATCGTTGTTGGAGGTGTCGCCGTCGGCAAACCGGTCGGGGATCAGAAAATAGATCACGTCGTCCGGTGTATACCCTCGAAATTTGCTGGCCCCCATCGACTTTGAATTTATTTCGAACGGAACGGTCACCGAACCCTTCGGACTGCCAACAGTCAGTTTTTGAGTTCCTATTTTCGCTGCCGGCGTCACCGTAATGTCGACAAAGAGATAGTGCCCGTTCTCAGAAACCTTGACATTTCCCGTTCGCAATCCACTTTCGGGAGCGACCGTCACCCGCGAACCCTGCAAATTCTTGCCGGTGATCAAAACGCGGACCGGGTTGATCGTCGAGCCTTTCCACCAGCTTGGCGGCTCGACCTTTTCGAAAGCCGGTGCCTGAGCGATCGCGGCGAAAGCAAACACGGCGATCAAACCGCAAAGACGCAAGGACGCAGCGAAAAACCTTTTTGATCCGCAAATTAACCCGATATCAGTGTTTTTTAATTTCATATTCTCAGCGACTCCGCTTGTTTCGAGCGGAGAAAACTCGTTTCTATTAATTCACTCGTCCGTACGTTTCGGTCAGTTGTTTGAGCCTGGTCGTTATCTCGTCCGTGATCGATCCCTCGGTCATTCGCCATTGCCAGTTGCCGCCCATCGACGCCGGCAGATTGATCCTGCCCTCGGTTCCGATGCCGATCAGATCCTGAACCGGGGCGATAGCTGTGTCGGCCACGGACGCCCACACCGCCCGGACAAAATCCCAATGGATCTCGCTACCGTCGCTATTTAGATATTTCAACGAATAATCGTGTTCGCGGCTTATCTCGTCGGCATCACGGGTTGATCCGGCACCGGCTTGCGACAAATACCAACCGACGGTCGTATCGTTGTCGTGGGTTCCGGTGTAGGCAACGCTGTTTTTGACGTAATTGTGCGGCAGATCGTGATTTGCCGCGTCACCACCGAATGCGAACTGCAGAATCCGCATTCCCGGAAAGCCAAAACCGTCTCGTAATTCCTCTACATCGGGCGTTATGACGCCAAGATCTTCCGCGATGACCGGTAGATCACCGAGCGAATGCTTGAGTGCGACAAAGAGATCTTTCCCGGGAACCTCGACCCAACGGCCGTTCTCGGCGGTGTTGTCGGCCCCGGGAACTTCCCACGATGCGGCGAACCCCCGAAAATGGTCGATACGGACGACGTCAACTGTTTGCAACGTAGCGTGCACCCGAGCTATCCACCAACCGAAACTGTCCGCTCGCATCGCGTCCCAATCGTAGATCGGATTGCCCCAGAGTTGACCTGTCTTAGAAAAATAGTCCGGAGGGACACCGGCGACGACCTTTGCCGTACCGTCATCATTGAGCTTGAATTTTTTCTGATTGCACCAGACATCCGCCGAGTCCAGGGCAACAAAAATGGGAATGTCACCAATGATCTTCACGCCTTTCCGGTTTGCATAACTCTTGATCGCAAACCATTGATTAAAAAATAGAAATTGGTAAAACTTCTGTGCCTGGATCTCGTCAAAGAATTGCTCACCAGCGACAGCGAGTGCCTCTTTGCCACGCAGTTTTAGCTCGTCCGGCCATTCGTACCACGGCCGCTGGTTCTCGGACGCCTTGATCGATCGATAAAGCGCATAATCGTCCAGCCATGATTCATTCTCCTGACAAAATGTCTCAAATTTGCCGCGCAGATCGACACTCGTGACGTGATGAAAACCTTCGTAAGCCCGGCTGAGCAATTGGTTTTTCCAATCCGTTACGAGTCCAAAATCAATCTTGTGCTCAAGGAAATCGGGCACGTCTGCTAGATCTTCGGCAGTTATTAACCCGTCATCGATCAATTTTTCGGGCGAGATCATCAAAGTATTTCCGGCGAACGCTGAAAAACACTGGTATGGCGAATCGCCATAGCCTGTGGGACCCAGCGGCAATATCTGCCAGTATTTCTGGCTCGACTCCGCGAGAAAATCGACGAATCGAAAGGCGGCGCTACCAAGGTCGCCAATGCCGTACTCACCCGGAAGCGAGGTTGGATGCAAAAGAATACCCGAAGATCGTGATCGATTTGTCATTTTGTTATAGGTGCCCCATCGGACATTATAAATGTCAGTTTTCCGCCGCTCAAAATATCTCTATGAGCAATGCTTATGCGGCTGGCGCTCCGTCCGTTCCTTAGTATCTGCTTTACGTACTTGTTCGTGGCCGAGAGATCCTTGCCCTCGATCGTGAACATCTTTCCGTTTGCAAGGCGTATCGTCGCCGAACGAACCTGCGGCGCGCCGAATACGAATTCGCCGTTGCTTGGGTGAACCGGATAAAGTCCGAGAACCGAGAGCACATACCGGCAGACATCTGCCCGCAATCGTCGTTACCGGTGATGCCATCCGGTTTTGTGGAATAAAACTGGGTCGTGATCTCACGTATCAGCTCGTCGGTCTTCCATCCGGCAACGGTATATTTGTATAAATACGCTATGTGATGACTCGGTTCATTCACATGCGAATACTGGCCGATCAAGCCTTCCTGACCGAGATACTTGAGATGCTCGTCGCTCTCGACAACATCCCGTTTTGCTGAAAAGAACCTATCGAGCATTTTAGCAAAATTTGCCCGACCATCCTGTAATTTTATGAGCCCGGCGATGTCATGCTGCGACGCAAAGCTGTATTGCCAAGCATTGGCCTCGGTGCCGTTCGTCCCGATAAACGGATCGACAAACCGGGTATAGTCCGCCCGCTGTGCCGCAACCGATATGGTGCAGACCAGAATTAATACAAGCAGATTGGAGTTCCTTAACGACATAGAACTTACTTTTTCAACAAAAACTCCAACGGAATATCCAGCCGTTTTGCCCACGATACTTCAGAGTGATTCTCGCCTGCGAAAAATCTCGTTGTCCAAGACCTTGCTCTCCAACTCTTTGCTTTCATAAGCTCATCGACCCTCTTTTGCAGCCGCAGATAAAGGGCATCGAGCGTCTGGTCGCCGTAGTCGAAATAGATCTTGCGCGAATTAGCCTTCGGCAAATTAGCTTCGAGATATTTGCGAAACGCCGCAGGCACGGTCTCAATATCTGGCGTCTTGGGGTCTGTGATCATCGGTAAGTGAGTCGAGATACCCGCCGCACCGCCGAAAACACTCGGATACTCGCAGATCGCATAGATCGAAATAAGGCCGCCCATACTCGATCCCGCGATATACGTATTGTCGCGTTCTTTTTTCGTCGAGAACGTCTTATCGATATACGGCTTGAGTTCCTCCACCAGAAACTTGAGATAGTTATCAGAGCGCGGTTTGTCCTTGAGACTCGCCTTGATAATAAAATCGCTTGTAATTTGAGGCATTTCACCGAGTGCCTTTTGCGGAAAATACTCCGAATGTCGGTACTCGCCGTTGTTCCACACGCCGACGACGATCGTGTCGCGGATCTTGCCGTCTTTGAGCAGCCTGCCGACGGTCTCGTCGACGCCCCACTCCTGCTTGTTCCAAGTCGTCTCCGCGTCAAACAGCATCTGGCCATCGTGCATGTAGAGCACGGCGTATTTCTTTTTCGCAGAATAACCGTCAGGCAGCCAAACGTCGACGTTGCGCGGATCAACGAATTGGGACGCAAATCCGTCGAGCCGCTTGAGCGTGCCGGTCGAAACTTTCGGCAATTGAGCCATCGCCGCCGTCGAAGCGATCAAGATCAATGTCAGAAAAAGAAGCTTGAACATAACTCTCAATTTAATATCGGGTTAAGCTCCGAATCAGCTAATTCGCCGGGCCCTTCGCCGCCCATCCACGTCGCAATATCGTTCGCTTGATTCTAATTTTGCGGCGGCGTAATTCTCGCACCGTCGGCGACACTTTCATTTCCTCGCCCAACATTTCTTAACAACCCTATTTTCCGATCCCGATCGATAAATTTCCGAATTCGCCCGCGGTGACCGACATAGGTTCGAGCGTGAATTCGACCTTGCTGCTCCCCGCATCGGGACACCTTCCGCCTCCAGGTCTTCCCGTCTTAACGTTTATCAGCACGTCGAAAAAACATCCCTTGTCGAGAGCATTTATCGACGTTCGCTCGAAAGCAACAGTCTGGCGCTTATCACTCGAATTAAAAATGAAAAGAACGTCGTCCTTGCCGCTGATCCGACGAAAGGCATAGACATTATCGTTATAAAAGACGTCTATCGTCCTGCCTTCACGTATTGCCGGATGTTTCCGCCTAGCTGCGATCCAACCCTGGGTCCAGTCAAACATCTCCTGTTCGTCTGGCGAGCGGGTCGAGCGGTCGAATTTCGTGAAATCTCTCCGATTATCAGGGTCGTGTCCGCCGATCATCCCGACTTCTTCGCCGTAATAAAGTTGCGGAATTCCGCGGGTGGCGAGCATAAACGCCGTGTGCAGTTTTGCACCTTCTTTTGTCGCACCTTGCAGAGACATAAACCTGTCGGTGTCGTGGTTATTTGTCATTACCGTAACGCGGTTGATGTCGCCGTAAAGTCCGTCGTATTTGAGCACATCACGCAAGGCACGCATCGGTTTTTTGCCTGTAAAAACTTCCTGCGATGTCCGCCAGAGTTTGAAATCGAAAACTGACGGAAGCTTCGTATCAATGCCGTCCCAGCCTGTTTTTCCGCCTTGAAAGAATGCGGTGTGAGCGGAATCTTCCTCAAAAACTTCGCCGACCATATAAAAATTCGAATATTGTTTGTTTATCGCCAAATTCAAATCTTGTATAAATTTTCGCGGCATATATTGAATCGTATCCTGCCTGATTCCGCTGATTCCGGTTGTTCCGATCCACCATAAAGCGTTTTGAATCTCATATTTAGCTACTTCCGGTTCTTCCTGGTTCAGATCCGGCAGCGAAAAATCGAACCAGCCTTTGAGCATATTATCGACATCAGCCTGCGAGGCATTCGGCGACAAAAGCGACGAATTATTAAACTTATTCTGAACAAACGGCGGAAACCAATTCGCAAGCGGTGGCTTTTTCATCCAATCATGCCGAAAACCGACGTGATTTGCCACCTGATCTTGCACAACCTTAATGCCCACGGCGTTCGCTTTTTTAGTCAATTCCTGCAAATCAGCCAACGTCCCGAAATGATTTTCGACGCCGTAATAATTGATTGCACCATAACCGTGATAGCTCGCCATCGGACACCAAGGCTTGTCGCAGTTTGTGATTTCATCGGAATTGTCATACCAAGGCGTGAGCCAAATTGCCGTGATTCCGAGTTCTTTCAGGTAATCGAGGTGATTGATGATTCCGCGAAAATCTCCACCGTGCCACATTCTCGGGTTGGTTTTATCAACATTCTTATTATTCGAAATGTCGCCGTCGGAAAAACGATCGGTCATTATCAGATAGATAACATCATCGTTTGTGATCGTATTTGGAGCCTTTCCCATCGGCAATATCTCGAACGGAATCGTCGCCTTTCCGCCGCTGTTCGACACTTCAAACTCGACCTTCCGAGGTTTCGACTTCGGCGGAATCGTCAGATCGAAAAATAGATATGTGCCCTGAGTATTGACGCGGATGTTTGAGACCTTGAGAGACCGGTCGGCCGAGACGACCGAGGAACCTTGCAAATTGTTACCGCGAACCAGAAGACGAACGGGATTAACCGTATGCCCGACCCACCAATTTGGCGGCTCGACCTTTGAAACCTCCGGCCCAACCTGATCGATGGCGAGAGCAAAAACGCTCGATGCGGCGATCAAAACGGTTGCCATCGCAAACCGCCACGGCCAGCCGGCATTCAGAAGACAAAGCTTAAACATCCCACCCTCCACGGTCGAATTCGAGCAAAATTTATCGGGATCGGCAACGATGCTACGTCGTCGCAATCTTTAACTATGGCTTATCCACTAGCACTGAATCAGGTATCTTTTCGTTGTTATCCCGCGAAGTAGCTGACGCACCTGTCTTGGCAGTGAGAGCTTCCAATCGCTTGAACTCAGCGAAATTCACGTCCGCCTTCGCCTTTTGTTTCGTTCGGGAGTAGGCGATAAAGAGTTGGTAGCGAATGCCCGGGTCGCTCTTGTTCAGTTCCGCTCCTCGCTCCAATATGGCGAGAGCGTCATCGACTCTTTTCAACCGCAACAACAATCTACCGAGATCGTAGTGAGCGGAAAAGATCTTTGGATCTTCCTTGATCGACTGCTTCAGCAAGGCTTCAGCCTTTTCGTATTGTCCACGTTCACCGGCGAGAAAGCCTAGATTTGCGAGTGCGTCGGGGTTGTTTGCAGTCAATCTCAAGACCTTTTCGAATGCGACGATCGCCTCATCATAATTTCCCTCAGCCCGAGCCAGAAAGCCTTTGAGATACGTTATATTGAGATTATCAGGCCGCTTTTTATCTTGAACGTCCAAGATTGCTCTGGCGTTTTCGTATTGCTGTATTCGAATGTAGGTCACACATAAACGGACCTGATACAGCAAATTATCCGGTTCCTGGCTGCCGGCTTTTTCATAAAATTGTTGTGCCCCGACGTATGCCTGCCGTTTGGAAAGTTCTTCGGCGATCAAAAAATTTGCTTCGTGAAATTCCGGTCTGAGTTCGACTGCTTTGAGCCACAAACCTAGTGCATTTTCAACCTCTTTTTTAGCGGAGGCCACTAAACCAAGACGATAAAAAACCTCTGCATTGGTCGGATCTATATCGACCGCACTTCTCAAAACGGTTTGTGCTTGGTCAAATTCGTTCAGGTTGTAGTAGGCGATCCCCAAATTATAGAGAACCTCGAACCTGTTGGGCATTTGCGCATTGACCTTCTCAAAAAGCTGTTTTCCTTTTTCGTATTCGTTGGCTTGGGAAAAGATCAATCCTAGAGTGAAGAGTAATCTGGGGTCGCCCGCTTGCTTTTTTTCCAACAATTCCGCTATCTTGACCGCCTCTTTCGTCATCCCTGTCGCTGCATAGACCTTTGTCAATGCCACTAACAGGGAGATGTCGGTCGTCGTGGGGAGTGTACGGTCAGGTCTAACTCCAGCTAATTTTTTCAACAATGGCAGTGCCCTATTCTGCTTATTCTGTGCGGAATAAATGGTTGCAAGATTATAAGCCGCCTGTTGATGATTCGGTTGCAGTTGCAGAACTCTCTCAAGCACTTTGACCGCCTCGTCAATTCGCTTCGTTTTGACAAGTAAAACACCTAGATTCGCCAATGCCGATATTTCATTAGGACTTTTTTTCAACACCTCGCGATAAAGACTTTCTGCCTCGGCTAGACGATCCTCGCGGTCAAAGACGACGCCTAACAAGACCCTTGACCTCGCGTCATTTGGCGTCTTGATCAGATGTGACTGAAGTAAAGCTTCTGCTTCGATCAGGTTTCCTTGTTCTAAAAGCTGCGTTGCCTTTTGAATTATTGGGTTTGTTTGCGGATCAGGTTTCTTTTGAGAAAAAGTAGTTAAAACCAAAACGCCACAAACCAAAACGACACAACCTAAAATTCGGCTATGAAGTTTGGCTTGTAGAGTCTTTGGTTCCTGTAGAGGCATAAACTTACTTTTGCATTGCTTTCATAAACTTCTCGGTGTCTTCCGCCTTCACCATGATCGTCTTCTGGACGATAGTTTGCCACCACAATGTCGGGTCTTTGATTAGATTGCCGGAAAGAAAAGTAAGTCGGTTTTGATAATCCTTGTCGGACTTTTCGTCCCGCCACCACAGCTTTTCCTGCTTCTTATTGTCTACAAATCCGATCGTGTAGCGGTCGTCAAATCTTTCTCCTGATGTTGCCTCACCGATGTTTCCCGAATTTGGCAAGCGCAGATCGGCCACACGTTGGCTTTTTGAATAGCGCAAAACAATTGCTTTAGCCCATTTACCCTCGGCAAAAACTATCTGGAGTTCGCCTTCGGGTAAGGATTTATAAACAACTCGAACATCTTTATTGTCCTTCCCCTCGTTCCTTTTACCATCGGGCCTTTCTTGTCCCGGTTTTAGATTGGCGTTGGTAAAAACTGTCTGCAATGCGGTCGGAACATCCATTCCGATCGTCACGCCGTAAATATTCATCTCGTGCTCTTTACCGCCGATACTTTCCTTATCTTTTTGCGCAAAAACCGTACTTGCGGCAAGTATCAGACAACCTAGACTCAATAGGACTTTTCTTAGTGTTTTCATTTCTCTCCTAATCTTAATTCGGTAAATTCAGAACCTTTCTAAATTCCTTCTCGTCATCAGGACTTAGATAAATTATTTTTTGGACGATCTTCGCCACGACGTTGGCTCCCGGTTTCAAGGTGTTTTCCGAGACAAATTGAAATCGAACTTTATATCCTTGCGCCGTCTTCTCGTCACGCCACCAGATCCTCTGCAGCTTTTGGTTGTCGGTGAAACCGACCGAGTACCGGTCGTCAAATCGTGCGCCATCGAGACCCTCTCCGCGACGCCGATCGGTATTGGCGAGATTAGTCGCGTTAAATCCGTCGATCTCCCGACTACCATCGAGGACGCTCGTGTTTGTCGATAACTCACCACGTTCGACGCCCGGAGCATTGTTCGATAGCGTCGAGGTTGTCACCAAACTGCTGCCATTGCCGAGAGACGACGTATACGAAAGCCTTAGATCATCGACAAGAGGCGGATTACCGTAAACTAAGACCATTTCCTTGACGAATTTTCCATCCGCAAAGACGATCTGCAACTCTCCCTGCGGCAGATTTTTGAATACGACGCGAACATCTTTTTTATCCGTGCCCTCCATTTTTTTCGCATCCGGTTTTTCCTGCCCGGGCTTGCGATTGGCATTGACGAAAACCGTCTTTAGAGCAGTCGGAACATCCATTCCGATAGTCACTCCAAGGATATTTGTATCGTGTTCTTTGCCCCCGATGCTTTTAGTATCGGACTTTTTCTGGTCGTCTTCGTTCTGAGCAAAAACGTTGTTGAGTCCACTGCCGAGAACGGCACAAACTAAAAGAATGCTGAATATCTGAAACAAATTGCGTTTCATTTTACTTCTACTCCTGAGATCATTGATCTGCGACGCCACGCCGTAATTCGTGGATCTTCTTAACGATATCTGATTCTGTTTCGGCCTCCGTTTTTCTACCTAGCTTGCGAAAAGCCAGAGCTAGTTGGAAATGCGGTTCCGGATTGTTCGGGGCGAGTCCGGCTGCCTTTTGCAGATGAACGATCGCCTCTCCTGCACGATTAAGCCGGATCAGGGTTTTTCCTAAAACGATCTGAGCCTCGTACAAGTTACCATTCAAGGAAACAGCCTTTTGTAATGCATTTAACCCCTCGACCGACTGATCGCCTTCGGTTTTTATCAACAAAACGCCCAGACCAAGATTTCCGTCAGCATTAGTCGGACTAATTTGTAAAACCTTTCGATATTCCGCCAAGGCCAGAGCCACGTTTCCATCCCGCTCCAGAGCAGTTGCCAGGAAGAATCTCGCCTGCGGATTACTCGGTTGAACTGCTACCGCCTGTTCAAATGATCGGATCGCTCTACTGATCTCCCCATTTCCAAAATACGCCCTTCCCAGCGAGAAATTAGCGTCAAAATGTTTGGGAGCGAGCTTAGTCGCGCTTTCGAGCTTTGAAATGGCTGCGGCACTTTCGTTTTGAACCGCTGAAATTATTGCCGAAAGAACCAGCGAATCCGCTAAGAGTAAATTGTTCTCCTTACTCTTTGAAAGGATCTCGATCGCGATGTCCAGCTGGGTCGCGGCTTCGGTGTATCTTTTTAAGTTAAATAAGGCTAGCGAGCTGCCATAAATACTTAATGTATCCGTCGGCGAGATCGCCAGTGCATTCTCAAATGTCGTTTGTGCCGGTTCCCAACTACCGCTGCTTACGTAGGCAAATCCTTGTTTCCGGATGTCTTCTAAATTTTGCTTGCCCGTCTGTGCCTTAACGCTTGAAATAAGCAGAAATTGGATGCTCAGCAAGCCAAGGCAAAATAGCATTCCAAATCGTTTTCGCTCTCGGCTCATCTTGCAAATTGTCTCTGAATATTGCCCTGATATGATTAAAAACCTTTCTTTTTAGTTGCCTAAAAATAAGGGTAAAACATCAAATGGCGGGCGATTACTATCACCCGCCACCTGATCTTTCAAATAAACAAACCGACCGGCATTAGAAGATGATCTTCAAACCAAATTCCATTTGTCGGCGCCTTTGTTCAGATGTGTCTTTGCCAAAGTCTCTATTATCGATAGCAAACTGTGCAGGATTATTAAAATTAGTAAAGTTGATTCCTGCGTTTGGAGTGCCGCGATTAACATGATTTAGGACGTTGTACGCTGAAATGCGTACCTGTACATTGAACGCATCGCTGATCGCTCGAATCGGGAAGTTCTTGAACAAGTTAGCATCCCAATATTGCTGCCTTCTTCCACGAAATGTATTCCGTCCCACGGTTCCGATCATTGGACAATTGCTATTAGGCGATCCGTCACTATTATAACAACCTGTGTCCGTCGAAAAGACCCGCGTTCGGGGAGCGCGGAAAGCTGTGATGTTTAATTGACGTCCCTCAGCTTTTTGAGTTGCCGTAGGTGTCGGGTCGCCGATCAAGTCTAGCCGAGCACCATTCCAAGTTGGAGTGTAAACAGGGCCACTTTGGATTGTGATGACGTTATTAAGCTGCCAGCCACCGAGAAAAATATCGGCCGCCATTGGAACATCCTTCAAAAACATACGACCTTTTCCAAACGGTAAGTCGTAAACATTAGCAAAGACAAATCTATGTCTAACGTCAAGGTCTGATAAACCTCGATCTAATTCAGGTCGCAGCGGATTATCAGGGCCGCACTGGGACGGGCCAGTTCCGCCTATACAAAAACCGCCCGGCGAATCATCGATAGCTTTCGACCAAGTGTAATTTGACAAAATTGACAGTCCGTCAGAAAAGCGTTTTTCAACCTTTGTCTGTAGAGCGTTGTAGTTTGCCTTCCCGGTGTAGTCTGTCGCAATAACCTGTCCGATATTCGTCACCTGCCGGGACCCGGGGCCACCCTGGTCTCTGGATGTTCCAATGTTATGAACCGTCAGCAAATTGCGCGAAACTGATCCTACGTATGCAATTTCTGCCAACCAGTTTTTTGCAAACTCGTATTGAGTCGTCAAATTAAATTGCTGGACAAAGGCATCTTTCCGATTTGGATTGTTGTAAATGATCGATTGATTCGTCGGTGCCAGAAAACTCGAGCCGCGAGCCGCCACCTGCTCTGAACCGGGTGCAAATGGTATACCTGCTTCATACGGGTTTCTGCCAAAAGGATATCCCGCCGGGCAACCACCCGGATTGGTAATCGGCTGGCATTGGAAATTAGCCGCTCCCGTTCCGGGATTAGCTGTTAACGGCTGCACACCGCTAACATCAGTTGTGTAAATAAGTCCGTAACCGCCACGAACTACAAGTTTCTTGTTTTTCATCAATCCGCTATACGCAAAACCAGCTCGCGGTCCAAAATTATTTTTATCGTTATTGGCAAGGTCGCGTCCGAGCGGTGCAGTGGGTCCCGCAATTGTGATCCGTCCCGTTGCCGGATCGAAATTAGATTGTCGGTCAAAGCTTTCTTTCGGGGCGGTAAAGAGGTCGTATCTCAACCCGAGATTAAGAGTCAGATCGGAGTTAACTTTCCAATCATCCTGAACAAAGAAAGCAATTTCCTTACTACTTACTGTGTAAGGTCCACCCGGTGTTCCACGGCCGATAAATCCCGGCTGATAGCCGAGCAAGAAGTTCGCAACGGCCGAGCCGGAATCATTGGGACCGATCCCGTTATAACCACCTGAAGCAAATCCGCCGGCGGATGTGCCATATTGATGATTACCTTTGATACCGCCATTGCGCCCGCCATCGAAGTTTGCGTTCCGACGTTCACGAAGATCCGTTCCGAATTTAAAAATTGAGTTGCCTCTTACAACGGTCAGCGTGTCCGCGAGATTATAGTTATGCGAAGCGAAATAGAATGGACCACCGTCTCCGACAAATTCTTGGTTGAAATTAGGGTCAACTATTCCCAACAAAATAATCCCTCCGCACGTTCCACAATTATTTATGTTTCTAGCTCCTAGATTCGCTGAAACATTTGAATTAAAGCCGAGGCCGCCATTAATACCCGGGTTATTTATACCGATCTGGACATTTGTCCAACCGGCACGCGCATCATTGATGATCGTTGGTGAAAATGAATGAGTATCACCTAGTGTTATTCCGCGCGAATTACCAAATTCGTCTCCCGCACCAAATCCGGACGGCAAGTCGTTGTTATTTGGCGATGTGCCCAACGGAAAATTGTTGTCACGAATACGAGAATTTTTTGATTTACTGTATCGACCGAAGATCGAATTACGATCATTTATCTTGTGATCGAGCTTTACGTCATAGCTGTCAACAGTAGAACGCTCCGAACGATTTCGTCGGTAGTTGTTTGTTAATCCGGCCTGCGACGGAAGAGGGTATGCGTTTAGTAAATTTCGTCCAAAGGTTGAAAATCCTCCGCAGGATGGACAATTTGCCAGGTTATTCCCCGGTATAGGCGTTCCGTTTGGAGCAAAAATAGTTCCGTTCGGAGCCACCACCGTTCCGCCACCCGCTAAATTGTACGTTCGGGTTCCGCCCGTCAGCAATTCCCCAAAATCACCGGATCTCATTCGGAGCGTTGGGACCGTAACAAATGGAAATTCACCACCGCCAAAAGCCGGTGTTCCGTTCCTCTGTCCGGCAACCGAAACAAAAAAGAATGAACGATTACGTCCGTCATAAAATAGAGGCTTACCTTCGCCAAAACGCGGACCGAATATCGGGCCGCCAACCGTTCCGCCATAGTTATGGGTTACATAGTTCGGAATTTTCCCTCGGTTGATACCATTTTCATCATATTGCGAAGCTGCCGCACTCAAGAAGCGTCCCTGATAATTTTCAAAAAGCGTTCCGTGAACTGCGTTTCCGCCCGATTTAAAGGTGGCCGAGATTATTGCGCCCCCGGCGCGACCCGATTCGGCCGAAGGAACACTTGTTTCAATTTTGAATTCAGCGATCGCGTCAGGATTTGGATAAACAGCAATTTGCCCAAACTGCGACTCGTTATTATCAACCCCGTCCAAAGAAAAGTTATTTTGCGTAACGCGGGCACCATTCGAAGAAATAACCGAACCGCCGGAATCGCGGAAGCGTGTTGACTCGGTAGAATTGCCTCCACCGCCATCCACTCGATTGTTCCCTCCAATAACTCCGACCGAACCGCTTGACGGACGAACTACGCCGGGTGAAAGTGCCGCAAGAATGGTAAAATTACGCTGCGAAATTGGCAAGTCTGTCACTTCACGTCCGGTAATAATGTCACCACGTACACTTGTTTCTCGTTCGACAAGCGGTGCACCGTCAGCGTCAACAGTGACAACATTGTCACCTACGCCTGAAAGTGCCGTAAATTTTGCTTCGATCGGAACGCGGGCATTCGTTTCGACAGTTAAATTGGTCAGAACAATTTTATTAAACCCACTAGCTTCAACCGAGACTTTATAACTGCCCGGATCAATGTTGGTGACCGCAAAATCTCCACCTTCGTCTGTGGTTGTTTCACGAGTTTCGCCATTGGCATTATTGGTGACGACCACCTTGGCATTTGCCACTACTGCGTCATTTGGATCTTTTACCGTTCCGATGATGCTGCCCTTGTTGTTTTGGGCAGATGCGATACCGCTCAGCGCCAATATACCAACCAGGATCATCGTAACCAGAAAGACTGATTTATTAACAATTCTACACATATGTCGAAACTCCCCCGAAGAATGCTCAGATTTTGCACCGCTCGAATTGGTCTTGGTCCTCGCCACCCAGACTCTCTTTTTTCGAGTCCAAATGATTTTACAGATCCATGTCTCGCCTAGTGTTAAACGCAGGCAGACTGGGCATATTTGGACGAAAAAATTAACTTAAAAAAATTGTTTGTTGCGAAATCCAACAAAGATTTCAATCTGTTGTAACACACCCAACATCCGAAATCAAGCAAAAAGCACGTTTCTGTCAAAAAAAATTACGATCAAACCGCGACACCAGGCCGCCATAAGAACCTTGCCCCTACCCTTTGTCCAGAACGCGACAAAATAGACCTACTTAGGTACGGCGGTCTGTTTTTGCTTTAGAACGATCCGCTGGTCGATCTTTTCAACCTTGAAAACTTCACTGTCGCCATTCGCCCAGACGACCTCCAGTTTGTCGACCTTGACTGCGTCGCCCAGACCAATATGAGCCACCTGCTCGCTCTGTGACGCGTAACTTCCGCCACTTGTCAGATCGAATCTCTGGCGCATCTTTCCGGTTGTTACGAATATCTTTGAGCCGATGGCGTCTTTCGGTGTTTTTCTTTGAGAATCTCCAACCAATTTTACTGAGAGCCAATGGCTTTTAGAAACGGCAACATTTTTTAATATTGCGGGCCCAGAATCCATTTTAGACACGATCACATCAAGCTTCCCGTCGCCGTCCAAATCGGCATAGACCAGTCCTCGGCCGGGCATCGCTTCTGAAAGCCCGCTGTTCGGGGCAGCTCCAACTCGGTCGAATCTGATCTGGCCGTTCGGCCGCAACTTGCCATTCTTGAATAGCAATAACTGCTGTGCAAAACTTGTTCCCCACTGGAAATCATCAACTACCGGATAGACGTGGCCATTTGCGACGATCAGGTCTTTCCAGCCGTCGTTATCAAAATCAATAAATTCGGTTCCCCAACCCAAAAACGGGATCGATACTTCTCCAAGTCCGGCCTGAAATGACACATCGGTAAAATTAGCGTCGCCGTCATTCCGGTAGAGAACATTCGAATCGTCGGAAAAATTAGTGATGTGGAAATCGACCCGGCCGTCATTGTCGTAATCGCCGACGGCGAGGCCCATTCCGGCTTGTTCGCGTCCATTTTCATTTAGAGCAATGCCGGAGGGATATCCCGATTCTTCAAATGTTCCATTACCTTTATTTATATAGAGCTGCTTCGGAGTCGAATCATTAACAACGAGCAGGTCAAGGTTGTTATCTTCGTTAATATCGACGAAGACCGACGAGAACCCGTAATAATTACCGTCATCCGTCACGCCCACTTTATCGCCGACCTCTTCAAACGTGCCGTCGGATCTTTGGTGAAATAGAGAATCTTTCGCCCCTTTCAGGCCACGGGGACCGCACATTACCGGTTGCCCTCGGAATTGGCAAAAATTACGTCCTGTGGTGCCGCCTTTCCCTACGTCCAACGGGCTTTGCGGCAGAGCCGTTACGTCAAATTCGATGTATGCCGGAACGAATAGATCGAGCCGGCCGTCCTTATCGTAATCACCGAATGTAGCACCGGAATGCCAGCCTTTCATGTCGAGATTAACCTTTGGAGCAATGTCGGTAAATGTTCCGTTTCCGTTGTTCCGATAAAGTCTCGAGATGCCAAAATTGCTGACAAAAATATCGGAAAATCCGTCGTTGTCGACATCACCGACCGTGACGCCCATCCCCCAACGTTCATTTGCGACGCCGGCCTTTTCCGTAACGTCTTCAAACTTCCAGTTGCCAAGATTACGAAAAAGATGTGACTTCGGGGCTTTTTCCTTGCCTAACTCCGCATCTATGGTCGAGCCACTAAGGAAAAAGACGTCCGGTTTGCCATCGTTGTCAAAATCGATGATCGCTACCGTACACGCCGTCGTTTCAACGATATATTCCTTCGTCTTGCCGCCGGAGACACATTTGACGCCATTGATCCCGGTTTGTGACGTCACGTCATCGAATATCTTCGGTGCCGCCACATCCACGATACCGGTCGTGCGTTTTGAGGTATAGACCTTTTGTTCGCCGGTTGAAACACCGCCGGTCTTTTCGCCTTGGGCAGAAACGGCGATCTGAAAACAAACGGCAAGGAACGCGGCTGCAAAAATTTTATTACTCATTAAATCCACTGTAAGGTATCGTGTCGACTAATTTATGCCCTGAGATCGGTCTATTTTTGAGATAGCATAAATACGGCCGAGTAGTCCGATTTTTGCTTCTTAGCATCGAATAGCACGAGTTCATGCTGATGAAAAGGCAGACTCTCAATGGCGATGCTCCGATTCTTTTGTAGGAAAGTGCTTGCCAATGATGTTGCGCCCGGGTCGTCTTTTAAGTCGCGGAAAATAATCGCTACTTTTTTCGCCTCATCACGCATCCCCAGCTTCTGATAAATGACGATCAAATTGTAGTGGGCCGACAAATCTTCGGGGTCGATCTCCAATACTTTTTCGTAGTAGCCGCGGGCGATCTGCAGCTGGGCAGTTCTTTCCTTCGGCGGCAAACTGTCACTTTTGATCTTGGTAAGCTCGCCTAGTTGTTGGAGCGTGATCCGATCACGCGGGAAAGTTTCCAGCACCTTCTTAAAATCTTCTTCCGCTTTAGCCAAACGAGAACGAACGCGATTGATCCGGCCTCGTTGGAAGATGGCTCTGTTATTAGTAACATCGACCTCGAGAGCCTTGTTGACAAGGCTTTCCGCCTCTTGCCAGCCACCCATTTCCATCAACGCTAACGCTTTATTGGTAAACGCGAATGCCTTGTAGTCCTTAACTTCGGCCTTGATGACCTCGTCAAAGGCATCGGATGCCTGCGGGAATTGTCTTTGGTCCATCAACGCGATGCCGTAATTATTCCAACGGCGCCAATCCGGCATTGCCTTCGGGTCGACCGGTTGGGCCACGTTGTCCTGACCGATCAACAGAGTTCGCTCAGAGGTAGCCATCGTAACGATCGGAAGGTCGACCGATTCGTTGAGGGAATAATCGCTGAAAACCCGCGTGAACCGCCGATACATTAGTTTCGCCGAAATCTTGATCTGCGGTCCAACATTTGCCGGGATCATAAATTTGTAACGCGCGAGATCAGAACGACCTGACTGAATCGACTGATTCTGAGATATAACCTTGGTTTTCCAGATCTTGTGAAGATCGTTATAGGAGCCGTCCGCATTTACCAGATATGTTTTGTAAGAGTGTGCCTGCTCGTCAAGATCGCCCTCAGACTTAATAAAACCTGATTTATACAAAACCTTGCCCGTGGAGTTCTCGACGGTGAATTCGACAAAGGCCTCGTAAAAATCTCTCAGCTCAGGCGGGAAGGAGTGGCCAATATTTTTATTGGTCACCACGACATCCGCGGTTATCGTGTCGGATTGCGCAAGCCGGAAATTTTCACGATTGACCGGTGCGATCATCTCCTCTTTCTTCGACCCGGCCGGTTTCCGATGGAGAGCAAAAATATCGATGCCGAGCTTGTCATCTTTGAGTGTCTTCTCGACTTCTTCGAGCTGTTCCTTATAGCCATAAAAGCTTGGAATCGCGGTATTTGCCGCTGCCCAACGATGCGATGCGACCGTGCCCTTACTATTCGCCGAGACGTCAAAATACTTGGTCGGCTCCTGCTTCATGTGGCACGTGTTGCAGGTCTCTTTGTTACGTACGTAGAAAGGATGGGGCGATTCCTTTGAGAAGGACGACATCTGTAGTTCATCGCCGACTGAGAAAGCTCGTAAGAATTTGTAGTCGTTGAGTTCGCGTGGAACTTGTGACTTGTGGCAGGCGGCACAAAACTCCGGGCTCTTGATCAAATCCTTGACCATCGCACGTTTATGATCCGGAACATTGTCCAATATCTGTTGGTCCGTGACGTCCAACATTTTGGTGCCGTCAGCTTTTTCCAGCAACGCCGGTTCGCCCATCACGTAACCGCCAATGCCGCGACCGTCAACCGATTGGATCGAGTGGCAGACCATGCACGAAACGCCGTCCTCATCAAACGGGCGATTCTCAAACTGAGGTTTTGCTGTGAGTACTCCTGAAAAAAGAGCCGTTGGGTTGTGGCACGATTCGCAATGCCTTGTGAACTCAATACCTTTGTCGGCGATCAAGTCCTTAACATTTCTCTGGTAAAACGGTTCGCGGAATGAGTTTGCGTGGGCCGACTGCCGCCATTGCGGATGGGTGTCCGTGTGGCACGTGGCGCACCTGGCGGCCGAGATAAATTTTTCCGGCTGCATGAAGTTACCATCGTGCGTGTTGGCGTTTGAAGGGGCAAACGGGCGGTCAACTCCAAAACGGTAATCATACGTCGCTGCGATCCATTTTTGGTAGTATTCTGGGGACATGGCACCGCTCTTCACGAGGTTGTTCACTAAAAACAATGCTCCCGCGAGGATCCATATCGAAATGACCAAACGCTTGATCAAAGCCCCTTTCACACTTTTCATAACACTTGATTATTAACAATTACTGGCCCTGCTGTAAATAAAAAAGTAAGGCCATTCCCCGCTTGAAAAAATATCCGTAAGGATCTCTGGATGCTAAACCAAGGTTAACGCATCGGATACGTAAAACAATCGCAAAATTATGTTGCAGAGACAAATTTTTTCGACAACACTAAACTGATCGAGCCCAAGGTCGTTGGTGATTCGCTCAGCGCCGAAGGAACGATCAAGGTTCCGTTAAGTTCCTCTCTAATACCTCGATTTCCCTGCACTCTTATTTCTTCTTTAATAATATCCCACGCCTGCACGATACGACCACTAACAACGATCATTTTGGGACTGAAGCCAACGATCAAATTCGATATTCCGATTCCGATATACGTCGCGGTGTCCTTCAAAGCGTTGATCGCATGCTTTTCGCCATTCTCTGCAAGACTGATCAAATGCTCCATATCCACCAGAGCGGCATTCAACGTTCCACCGTTCGTCCGATAGCGACTGAGAGCTGCTTTTTCGGATGCATGAGCCTCCCAACAATCGCGTCGCCCGCAAGAGCACGCAACCGGAGCGTTGCTGCCAACGTACATGTGCCCGAATTCGCCCGCTCCGCCATTCTCGCCGCGGTAGATCGCACCATCGATCACGATCCCCGTGCCGACGCCCTCAGATATGAGTACAGTTATGAAGTTATGCGTCTGCCGGACATCGACGGCGCCAAACCAAAGTTCGGCTATTGCTACTGCATTCGCGTCGTTGTCGATGGTAACGGGTAATGATGTGGCGTTAGTGATCCGCCGACCGATATCCCAGTTGGACCATTGAAAATACGGGACGTATAGAATGTTGCCATCCGCTTGATCTGCGATGCCGGGAATACTAATTCCGACCTCAAGGTCAGAGTCTGAGTTTTCGCTGGCAAGAGCGGTCACCTTCGCCAGGATTTGGCCATTCATGTAGTCAATATCAGGCGATGTCGGGAACGACTCTTCGCTTAGAAGATTTCCGCTAAGATCTGCCAGGGCGACGGTGGTATGCCGCGGAGTGATATCAACGCCGATCGCAACGGGCTTACCCGACATCAGGCGCAAGAGAGTCGGTCGCCGTCCACCGCTCGAATCGCCGGGACCTACTTCCTCGATCATCCCGGCTTCGATCAGAACGTCGACGATCGCAGACACGGTCGAACGCTGCAATGACGTTTCCCGGGCGATATCGGCTCGCGAGATTGGGGACCTTGCGCGCACGTAATTCAAGACGATCCGTTTGTTGATATCGCGGATCGTGGTGTGGCTGGCTATCCGATCCTTTGCTCCGTGAAGATAGATCTTTTTCATCGCACGCGATTCCTAGTTAAAGTCATGAAATTGATTCACTTAAGACTGAAAGGCAAAGTGTTTGTTGTGATAAGAAACAAACACTTTAATTTATTAGGATTTGCGAAAATGTGCAACCCCTTTACGAGACTCTGCACATGTCGATGCCGATCGACCGGCGCCTCACTCGTCCACCGCACCTGATCGGGTCTCAAAGATAGAAGCGGGATCTCAATTCATTATTTACCTGTATTTCTTATTCGAGCCTCTTTATCGATCGGCACATGAAAGCGCGCGGATAGTTTTCAGGCCTAAGGATCGACCCCTATTGGATCAGCTCAGAGGCGGCGTTTTGGAATGCGGGGGTGAGCGGCCTGATCGAGGATTCGGAATGGTCGAAAACGTCGTCGAGCTCCTTTTCGACGCTGCCGTGGCCGGGGGCGATGCGTTTTAGGATCGGCTCGAAATTTCGAAAATCGTAGAGCTCGTTGTCCAGCAAATGCGAGCCCGTGACGTTCGTCAGGGCGGTCATCATTGAGGATCGGATAAATGGCGTTTCCTTTTCGAGTTCCGTCAGCAAACGCTTGACGCGGGCGCGTTTTAGATTGGGCTGGGCACCGCACAGATTGCACGGAATTATCGGGAATTGCTGCTCCTTAGAATACTTCGCGATATCCGCTTCCTGACAGTAGGCGAGCGGGCGAATGATCGTGTTTCGCCCGTCATCAGAACGGAGGATCGGCGGCATCGCCTTGAGTTGGCCGACGTAAAACAGGTTCATCAGGAACGTCGCGATAATGTCGTCCGCATGATGGCCGAGGGCAATTTTCGTGCATTTTTCCTGCACCGCAACCGTGTACAAGATCCCGCGTCTGAGCCGCGAACACAGCGAGCAATACGTGTTGCCCTCCGGAATATGCGCGGTCACGATCGAGTAGGTGTCTTCCTCGACAATGCGGTAGTTCACTCCTATCTCGGTCAAATAATTCGGCAGTATCTCTTCGGGAAAATCAGGCTGTTTTTGGTCCAGATTGACCGCCAGGATCTCGAATTTGACCGGTGCTCGCCGCTGCACATCTAGCAAAAGATCGAGCATCGTGTAGCTGTCTTTGCCGCCCGACAGGCACACCATTACCTTGTCGCCGTCCTCGATCATCGAAAAATCTTCGATCGCCCGGCCGATGCGTTTCAACAGTTTGCCCCGTGTTTTGCTCTCAGTCTTCAAATTAATCCCAACGTCTCCGAAAACATTGAATTTTGACACGCCCGCGAGCCTTTGACAACCTCAAAAAATGACTAGACACGCATCCGCAATCTCAACTATCATTGAAACGACGAAAATAAATCACAGTTTCGACCACGAAAGTTGACGTGCCCAGCGTCGATTCTCACAGCCGACTTATCCTTATTTTTCAAGTAATCTTATTGCGAGGTGACCACAAATTATGATCAGAATGGGACGCAGCTCCAGAACCGAACCCGAAACAGCAAATGCTCAGACACCGCCGACCGCCGATAGTGCCTACCGATACTCGACCGAAACTCCGACAGCCTCGACCCGTGCGATCTCCGAGAGCGATTCGATGGCCCGCGACATCAAAGAAGGCCGCCTGAGCGGATTCGTCGGCCACGGCACAACCCTCACCGGCGAGACGCAATTCCAAGCCATGCTACGCGTTGACGGCCATCTGATCGGCACCGTTGCCTCTGAGACGGGTACTCTAATCATCGGAACCAACGGAAAAGTTGAGGCAAATATTCTGGTTGCGGCCGCGATCATAAACGGCTCGGTCTTGGGCGACATAGTCGCTACGGAGAAGCTCCAACTAGGCCGAACCGCCCGTGTTTTGGGCAATATTCAGTCTCCTAGACTGATCGTCGAAGAAGGAGCGATCCTCGAGGGAAGCTGCAGCATGCTCAAGGCACGCGAGACTCACGAAGAGGAAATCGCCGCCGCAAATGTTCAAGACGAGTACGATCAACCGCTCACCCAAGCCGACCAAGAAACCGCCGATCTATTCGCAGATGACGACAACGACGAAGATGAATCGGCGGACGTGGCAACCGCGTAGAACTGTAGCGCGACCAGCCAATTCGATAACTCCGTAGACGAAAGTAAATGTTAAGCGACTTCAAAAAATTTATTGCAAAGGGTAACGTGGTCGATTTGGCGATCGCGGTCATTCTCGGCGCCGCTTTCGGTTCGATCGTAAAAACTTTCACTGACGGGATCGTCATGCCCGTCGTCGGAGTTTTGACCGGGGGCATTGATTTCAAGGCCAAGGTTATAAATCTAGGCAAAATGCCGGTTTCGTCACCCGCTGAGATCCAGGCCGCTCTAGCAGCAAAAGAGCCGCTTATCCTCTACGGCCAATTCATCAACGACATTATCAGCTTCCTCATCGTCGCCGTCCTAATGTTCTTCCTCGCGAAATACGCCGTAAAGCTTTTCAGGGGATTAGAAGAAACAAAAGCCACTCCGGCAGAAGAAACACTACTCACCGAGATCCGCGACATCCTAAAGGCGAAATAGGCGACACTTGTAAAATGACAGATCGGAACGTTCGCATCGAGCGACTTGCCGAAGCGATTACAAGTTCGCGGAATTTCGTTCCAGAGACAACCAAGGAACTAGAGTTCTGGCATGATAAGGAGCAATACATCCTGGAAGATCCCGACCTGCTGAAACGAGCTCCTAATTTTCTTTGCAGTAAGTTAAAGCGATCAAGGAATTGGGAGAATATTCGTGCCCTTATCCCTTTTTCTTTTCGGGTCTTAGTTTATTGGCGGTGGCGAGTCTCGGGGTGGTCTGAGCCGCACGGAACTCCTGGCCGGCGGTTGGCTCCTGAGCGGCTTTCGTTGCTGCCAGCAGTTTCGAGTCGTTCAATAATCTCTGTGCCGCCTTGGCGGTCTTGCTTGGTCTCTTTTTTTCTTTTGGCATATTTGTCCTCTTAAATTTTGACTATCCAGCCGCCGCCGACGACTTCTTCGGCGGTTTCGACGTCGTAGAAAATTGTCGCTTGGCCGGGCGTGATCGCGCGTTGCGGTTCGTCGAAAACGATCCTTGCCCGTCCGTCTGCTAACTGATGAATGGTCGCGATCGCCGGTTCGTGACGGTAGCGAACCTTGACGAGCGCCCTAACGGGTTCCGTCGGCGTATCAAACGCTACCCAGTTCACGCCTTTGGCAGTGAACTCAAACGTGTCGAGTTCGTCAGCCTCGCCGACGAGAATTTGATTCTTGGCCCGCTCGATCTGCAAAACGTAAAGCGGCTTTTCATTCGCGATGCCCAGACCGCGGCGTTGACCGATCGTGTATCGATGAATGCCCGTGTGCGAACCGACGATCTCGCCCTCAGTATTTACAATGTCGCCGCCGGCCGGCAATTCGCCCGAGCGTCCCTCGTGGTCCAGGTATCGATCGATAAATTCAGAATACTTCCCGTCCGGCACGAAGCAGATCTCTTGCGATTCCTTTTTTTCTGCCGTGTACAAATTAGCGTCGCGGGCAATGTCGCGAACCTCGCTTTTTAGCATTTCGCCGAGCGGAAAATACGCTCGCGAGAGCTGATCCTGCGTCAGTTCCCAGAGAAAATAGCTCTGATCTTTCCAGTGATTCCGCCCCCGAAAAAGGCGATAACGGTTCGCCGCTTCGTCGTATTCGACGCGGGCGAAGTGACCGGTGGCAACCTTGTCACAGCCGAGACTAATTGCCATTTTGTCGAGTGAGGCAAATTTCAAACGCGAGTTACACGCGACGCACGGGATCGGAGTTTCACCGTCAAGATAGCCCTGGACGAACGGTTCGACGACGGAGGTTTCAAATTCGCGTTCTAGATTGAGCACGTAAAATGGAAATCCTAATCCCTCGGCCACACGCCGGGCATCGTAAACGTCATCAAGCGAACAGCATCGCGACGGCAGAGACTCGCCGTTTTCGTCGACGTTTATCCCGCGACGCTGATTCCACAACTGCATCGTGAAGCCGACGAGTTCGTGCCCCTGCTCCTTTAATAATGCCGCCGCCGCACTGCTGTCGACGCCGCCGCTCATTGCTACCGCGATCTTCATCATTTCCATTCTGACAGCCAAAACTCATTAACTGCAAGGCGGACCGCGTCTCTTTCCCTCGACGAGCCTTACCAAATAGAGCTTTAAACTCGTGCGTCAGGTGTGCTATATTCAAAAAATTATGAAGCCGTCCGCCCGCTAACTCAGCCACATACATTGCACTTGTATTTCGTTTACCACGACGAAACTCAGGTTCCCCGCACCCTTCCCGGTGTCCGTCTTTCTCGAAAAAGGTCAAGTTTTATGTCTTCCAATTTGGAAACTCCCTCGTCGGAGCAGTTAGATAATTCGTTTTTCGCTGTCCTTCGCGAAGCCATTCGCGGGTCGAGCCGTGATTTCACGACCGGTCCGATCGGTCTTGCGATCTTTCTGCTTGCGGTGCCGATGATCCTCGAGATGAGCATGGAGAGCCTTTTCGCGATCGTCGATATATTCTTCGTCGCCAAACTCGGTGCCGATTCGGTCGCGATCGTTGGTTTGACGGAATCCGTCATGGCTCTGATCTACGCCGTCGCGTTCGGCTTTGCCATCGGAGCCACCGCGACCATCGCACGTCGAGCCGGTGAAAAAGACCAGGCGGGAGCGGCGAAGTCGGCGACCCACGTGATCTATTGCGGCGTCATCGTATCGCTGGTCATCAGTGCGATCGGTATCATTTTCGCTCCTGACATTCTCGCCCTACTCGGTGCAAAGCCGCATATTATCGAGGAAGGCTCAAGGTTCATGCGGATAATGGTCGGCGGGAATGGGGCTGTTCTTTTCATATTTCTGCTGAACGCGATCTTCCGCGGAGCCGGTGACGCGGCGATCGCGATGCGCGTACTTATTCTCGCAAATGTCCTCAACATCATCTTGTCGCCGTGCTTCATCTTCGGCGTCGCATTCTTTCCTGAACTCGGTGTTACCGGCGCCGCCGTCGGGACGACGATCGGCCGAAGCATCGGTGTGCTCTACGCCGCGTGGCATCTCTTCCGCCCCGGCGGCCGTATCCATCTCGACCGCGAAAGCTGGCAATTCGACCCCGCGTTACTTTGGAAACTCATCAAGCTTTCCTCGACCGGTGTTTGCCAGATGCTGATCGCCACCGCGAGTTGGACGGCCCTGATGCCGATTATTGCCGGTTTTGGCGAAGTCGCAATCGCCGGATATGTGATCGCATTGCGGGTCGTGATGTTCGCTCTGCTACCAGCTCTCGGCCTCAGTAATGCGGCGGCGACAATGGTTGGCCAAAACCTCGGTGCCGGCAAACCGGAGCGTTCCGAGGCGGCGGTCTGGAAAGCGGCGTGGTTCAACGCGGCGATCTATTTCGGGATCGGTGTCATTTTCTGGCTGTTCTCTTATCAGATCATCGGAATATTCACGCAGGAATCGGAGGTTCTTCGCTACGGCACTTCGGCTCTCCATATCATCGCTTACGGGTTCGCTTTCTACGGACTCGGCATGGTGCTCGAGACGGCTTTCAACGGAGCCGGCGATACGTGGACGCCAACGTACCTAAATTTGCTTGTTTTTTGGGTCTTCGAAATCCCGGCCGCGTACACACTGGCTTACTATTTCGAACTTGGCCCCGATGGCGTATTCTGGGCGATCACGATCGCATTTTCGCTACTTGCCGTCGCCAGCGGACTGCTTTTCCGCCGCGGCAAGTGGAAACTTAAGACGGTTTAGGAATTTCACGACAACGAGCACGTAGTTATGTGGTCCTAGTAAAGTTCAACGTGTTCTATGTGTCTCCGCTGTGGTAAAAATTAGCTATGATCCAATTCCCCGACCCGCGAACATTCGACTACGCCCGTTGGGTCAGGGTTGGGAAATATCTGTATCCGGCGGACGGGATCGTGCACTTCGGCGGAAGGCTTTCCGTTGAGAATCTGCAAAATGCCTATCGTGCCGGCATTTTTCCGTGGTATACGGAAGGCATCCCTTTGCCGTGGCATTGTCTCGATGAACGTGCAATTCTCGATTTTGCCGATCTGAATATTCCGCGAAGCCTCGCTAAGATAATGCGTAAAAGCGAGTTGACCTTTACGATCGACCAGGATTTTGGTGCGGTGATTCACGAATGTTCGCTCGCCTATCGCCCCGGCCAACGCGGAACTTGGATCACGGACAAATTCGAAAAGGTCTATACCGAGTTACACGAAGCTGGAATGGCGCACAGCGTCGAGGCGTGGGACGCTGGCGGTGAACTAGTCGGTGGACTTTACGGGGTCGATGCTGGCGGTGTTTTCTGCGGCGAATCGATGTTTTACAAATACCCGAACGCATCAAAGCTCGCGGTTCTTTTTCTCATCGACCATCTACGCTC
>JAYSZT010000038.1:0-12772 GCA_043737915.1 Acidobacteriota bacterium | reverse complement strand
TTACGCGACGGTTCTCGTCTTCGTATCGGAAGCGATCGACCTGTTCCTCGAGCAGGAATTCGGTATCGCCAACCTCTTTGATCTTGACCCAACGCAGCATCTGTCGAACGATGACCTCAATGTGTTTGTCATTGATGTTAACGCCCTGCAGACGATAGACCTCTTGGATCTCGTTCACAACGTAATTCTGCAACGCTCCCGTTCCGAGAACACGCAGAATATCGTGCGGATTAAGCGGGCCGTCCATCAGCGGTTCACCGGCACGGACGTGATCGCCTTCCTGCACGTTGATGTGTGTACCACGAGGAATATCGTACTCGCGTTCCGAGCCGTCGTCGCCGGTAACGATCAGTTTACGTTTACCCTTGGCGATCGGACCGAATGCGATAGTTCCGTTGATCTCGGACATGACCGCCGTTTCACCCGGACGGCGAGCTTCGAAAAGCTCGACGACACGCGGCAGACCGCCGACGATGTCTTTCGTCTTGGTCGTTTCACGCGGGATCTTGGCGATGATGTCACCGGCCAGTACTTCGTCGCCGTCTTCGACGTGAAGGTTGGCACTGATCGGCAACTGATAGGTCTTGAGAACCTTGTTACCGTTGCGGATCTCGAGACGCGGCTGATTCTTCTCATCCGAGTCTTTGACCACCAGACGTTTCTGTCCTGTGACCTTATCGATCTCTTCCTCGACCGTCTTGCCTTCCTTGAGATCTTGGTACTTGATCGTACCCGAAACTTCGGAGAGGATAGCGAACGTGAACGGATCCCACGTTACGATGACATCGTCTTCCTTGACCTTTTGACCATCTTTGACGAGGATCTGGGCACCGTAAACGATGGTGTAGCGAGCGACCTCGCGGCCGCGTTCGTCCATCAGAGCGAGCTCCGCCTGACGACGAAGTGAAACCGATTCGCCGGCACGGTTCTTAATGACCTTGTGCTCGCCGAGGAATTTCACCGTTCCGTCCATTGCCGCAACGTGTTTGGTTTCCTGCTCGAGACGAGCCGTACCACCAACGTGGAATGTTCTCATCGTAAGCTGCGTTCCCGGTTCGCCGATGGACTGAGCGGCGATAACGCCGACCGCCTCACCGATCTCGACCGTGTTGCCGGTCGCCAGGTTACGGCCGTAACATTTAACGCAGATACCGCGACGCGATTCGCAGGTCAGAGCCGAGCGAATGCGGATCTTCTGCAGGCCCGAAAGCTGGACGGCGGATCCGAGGTCTTCGTTGATCTCGGTATTTGCCTCAACGATCACCGTGCCGTCGACCGGATCGATGATGTCGTCAAGCGATGTGCAGCCGACGATGCGGTCACGCAAACTTTCGACCTCTTCACCGTTACGAATGATCGCCTCGGCGAACACGCCGCGGAGCGTGCCGCAGTCCTGTTCGGAAACGATCACATCCTGAGCGACGTCCACCAAACGGCGGGTCAGGTAGCCTGAGTCAGCCGTTTTGAGTGCCGTATCCGCCAAACCTTTACGTGCACCGTGCGTCGAGATGAAGTACTGAAGAACGTCGAGTCCTTCGCGGAAATTCGCAAGGATCGGATTCTCAATGATCTCTCCGGAAGGCTTAGCCATCAGTCCGCGCATACCGGCGAGCTGACGGATCTGAGCCTCGGAACCACGAGCTCCGGAATCGGCCATCACCAGGATCGGATTAAGTTCTTTTCGTTCGTTCTCGCGATCGTGCATGGCTTTGAACATTTCCTTTGCCACACGATCGGTCACGTCGGACCAGATCTTCGTCACCTTATTCGTACGCTCCATGTCGGTCATGGTCGCGTCTTCGTACTGTTTGCGAAGATTATCGACCTCGACCAGAGCATCAGCGATTATCGCCTTTTTATTTAGCGGGGTGACCATGTCGTCGATACCGATCGAGACGCCAGCCTTCGTCGCGTAGAGGAAGCCCATTGCCTTCAGATCGTCGAGCATCGCGACCGTTTGGTCGTGTCCGAGACGGAGATGGCAGAAGGTAACGAGACTTTGCAGTCCTTTCTTCTTAAGCGTTCCGTTAACGAATGGCAAACCGTCGCGGGTCAGGCGTTCGTTGAAGATCGCACGACCGGCGGTGGTGTCGAGAATGAGATCAACGTTCTCACGAACGTTCGCACGCATCACGTCTTGATTCGAATGTTCTGCCGTCAGATCGATCAGGTCACCGCGCCAACGCAGGCGAATGCGTGTCTGTGTTTCGATAACGCCGGCATCAAGTGCCAAAAGCGTGTCTTCGATCGAGTTGAATGCCTTGTTGTGGCCCTTCATCTCGTCGCGTCCGAGCGTCAGGTAATAGCAGCCAAGTACGATATCCTGCGAAGGGACCGTGATCGGTTGACCGCTGGCCGGCGACAGAAGGTTGTTCGACGCGAGCATCAAAACGCTCGCCTCGATCTGTGCCTCAGGTGAAAGCGGGATGTGGACCGCCATCTGATCGCCGTCGAAATCGGCGTTGAATGCCGTACAGACGAGCGGATGGATCTTGATCGCCTTACCTTCGACCAAAACTGGCTCGAAAGCCTGGATACCAAGACGGTGAAGCGTCGGTGCACGATTCAGCAGAACCGGATGCTCGCGAATGACTTCCTCGAGAATGTCCCAAACGATCGGCTCTTGACGCTCGACCATTTCGCGTGCCTGTTTGATGGTCGCGGCGTGCTGATCTTTTTCTAACTTGTTATAGATAAACGGCTTGAACAGCTCCAAAGCCATTTTCTTTGGCAGACCGCACTGGTGCAGTTTTAGTTCCGGACCGACCACGATCACCGAACGTCCTGAGTAATCGACACGTTTTCCGAGCAGATTCTGACGAAAACGTCCCTGTTTACCCTTGAGCGTACCGGAAAGCGATTTGAGTGGGCGATTGTTCGCACCACGTAGCACGCGGCCGCGGCGTCCGTTATCGAACAACGCATCGACTGCCTCTTGCAGCATGCGTTTTTCGTTGCGGACGATCACCTCAGGAGCACGAAGCTCGATCAGCTTTTTCAGACGGTTATTACGGTTGATGACGCGGCGATACAGATCGTTAAGATCCGATGTCGCGAAACGTCCGCCGTCGAGGGGCACAAGCGGGCGAAGCTCAGGCGGAATGACCGGAATCACGTCGAGGATCATCCAATCAGGATGATTTCCCGAACGAAGGAACGAGGTCGAAACCTTAAGACGCTTCGAATACTTAAGCTTTTTCTGCTGTGACGTCTCGTCCTTCATCTTGGCACGAAGTTCTTCGACCAGTTCAGGAATGTCGATCGTCTGGAGCAGGTCCTTGATCGCCTCGGCGCCCATTTTGGCGACGAACTGATTAGGATAATCACGCGTCAATTCGCGGAAACGCTCGTCGTTGAGCAATTCCTTCGGCTTGAGATCCGGCACATCGCCTTCGTCAACGACAATGTAGGTCTCGAAATACAATATCTTTTCAAGATCACGCAGAGTGATGTCGAGCAGGTGGCCGATACGTGACGGCAAACCTTTGAAAAACCAAACGTGTGAGCAGGGCGAAGCCAGCTCGATATGACCGAGGCGTTCGCGGCGAACTTTCGACTGGGTGACCTCGACGCCGCACTTGTCACAGATGACGCCGCGGTGCTTCATCCGCTTGTATTTTCCGCACAGACATTCCCAGTCAGAGACCGGGCCGAAGATGCGGGCACAAAACAGGCCGTCGCGTTCCGGCTTGAACGTTCGGTAGTTGATCGTTTCCGGTTTGGTAACCTCACCGTGCGACCACGAACGGATCTTGTCCGGCGAAGCCAGCGAAATGCGGATAGCTTCGTAATTTGTCGTCAATTGCGTTTTGTTTTCGTTATTAAATCGAAACATTTTTTCTCCAATATCAATGCTCTGTACCTGGCTGCCTGTCTCAGGTGTCCCACTGCTGTCCCACTTCCTGTTGGGACAGTTTAATCGTTGTACCTATTGGGTTTATGAGGTTTTTTACTCGCTGTCCCGCAGTTTTTGAAAAAACTCTTCTGCGGGGCAGCGAGTGTAACCTCTAATCAACCCCAACGAGGGCGTCCAGACCGGCGACGATCTCATCCGGATCGATCTCGTCTTCCTGGATCAATTCGACGTCTAGACACAAGCTCTGTAGCTCGCGAACGAGAACGTTGAACGATTCGGGAATGCCCGGTTCGAAATTCGAAACGCCCTTGACGATCGTTTCGTAGATCTTCGAACGTCCGGCCACGTCATCGGATTTGCACGTGAGCAATTCCTGGAGAATGTGAGCCGCACCGTATGCCTCGAGTGCCCAGACCTCCATCTCTCCGAAACGCTGGCCGCCGAACTGAGCTTTACCGCCGAGTGGCTGCTGCGTGATGAGCGAGTACGGTCCGATCGAACGGGCGTGGATCTTGTCGTCCACAAGGTGCGATAGTTTGAGCATATAGATGTAGCCAACGCACACCTTCTGCTCGAACTGCTCGCCCGTCATACCGTCGAAAAGCCTCGTTTTACCCGATGGCCCGACGGATGCCGGAATGCCGAGTTCGTCGTACTTCTCGTTCGCCTTGGTGATGTAACCCTTGATCTCTTCTTCACTAGCACCGTCAAAAACGGGAGTTGCGAAGTGAAGTCCGAGGATCTTACCGGCCCATCCGAGATGCGTCTCAAGGATCTGTCCGACGTTCATACGCGATGGCACGCCGAGCGGATTGAGCACGATCTCGACCGGAGTTCCGTCCGGCAAATACGGCATATCTTCCTCAGGCAAGATACGAGCGATCACGCCCTTGTTACCGTGACGACCGGCCATTTTATCGCCGACCGAAAGCTTACGCTTCATCGCGACAAAGACCTTGACCATCTTGATCACGCCCGGAGGCAGTTCGTCGCCCTGTTTGAGCTTCGTGATCTTTTCGTCGTAGATGTCACGCAAGATGTTGATCTGGCGTTCCGTACGCTGCTGGTATTCTTTGACCTCACCCGAAATATCGATCGATCCGGCAGAAACCTCAGCTTTGCTAAGATGCCGAATGTCGATCGCGGTCAGAAGTTCACGCGTCAGCGTTTCGCCCTTCTTGATCAGGACGTCTTTACCGTCAACGAGGTCTTTCGTCAGCTTGCGGCCGTCGAAAAGCTCGTAGATTCGCTCGTCACGCTGTTCCTGCAGGATACGAATTTCATCATCGAGATCGCGATGAAAATCGTCCTCTTCCATTCCCTCGATGTCGAGTGAACGCTCGTCCTTGTCCTGACCTTTACGTGTAAAGATCTGAACGTCGACAACCGTTCCGTCGATTCCCGGAGGGCAGTTCAAACTCGCGTCCTTAACATCGCCGGCTTTTTCACCGAAGATGGCACGGAGCAATTTCTCTTCTGCAGTCAACTGCGTTTCGCCCTTCGGCGTAACTTTTCCGACCAGAACCGAGCCTGGCTTGACCTGGGCACCGATACGGATAATTCCGGATTCGTCGAGATCGCGGAGCATATTCTCACCGATGTTCGGAATATCGCGTGTGATCTCTTCAGGTCCGAGCTTTGTATCGCGTGCCTCGATCTCGAGTTCCTCGATATGGATCGATGTGTAGTAATCGTCCTTGACCAACTTCTCGGAAACCAAAATGGCATCCTCAAAGTTGTATCCACGCCACGGCATAAAGGCGACGAGAACGTTTCGTCCGAGAGCGAGTTCGCCGCGATCGGTACACGGGCCGTCAGCGATGACCTGGCCTTTCTTGACGCGTTCGCCCACCTCGACGATCGGTCGTTGGTTGATACAGGTGTTTTGATTCGAACGCTTGAACTTCACCAGCGAGTAGATGTCCGCCGTCACCTCACGCGAGATCGTACCGTCGACCTGATGGTCCGCCTTGACGATGATGCGTTCGGAGTCGACGAAATCGACCATACCGTCACGTTTTGCGATGACCACTGCACCTGAGTCGCGAGCGGCGATCTTTTCCATACCCGTTCCTACAAACGGAGACTCAGCACGAAGAAGCGGCACCGACTGACGTTGCATGTTCGAACCCATAAGGGCTCGGTTAGCATCATCGTTCTCGAGGAACGGGATCAGCGACGCGGCGACCGAAACGAGCTGTTTCGGCGAAACGTCCATATACTGCGTGTCCATTCGGTCGGCCGTGATGAACTCACCCTTTTGACGGGCGGCGTTTCGTTCGTTGACGAAATTACCTTTCTCGTCGAGCTCGATATTAGCCTGGCCGATGATCCATTTATCTTCTTCCCAAGCGGTCAGGTAAAAAGGCCACGGTTCGAAAACCGCGATCTTCTCGCCCTTGACCTTTTTATTTGCTGCCTCGACATCCTCGAGCGGCACGTGGTCGCCCGGCTTAAAGCTAGTCTCACCGCCGTTCTGAATGCGGACGTATTCGATCACGCGTCCGTCGACCACACGTCTGTACGGCGACTCGATAAAGCCGAACTCGTTGATCCGTGCAAAACACGAAAGCGACGAGATCAGACCGATATTCGGGCCTTCAGGCGTTTCGATCGGGCAAATGCGGCCATAGTGGGTCGGGTGAACGTCGCGAACCTCAAATCCGGCACGTTCACGCGAAAGACCACCTGGTCCAAGCGCCGACAGGCGGCGTTTGTGAGTAATTTCGGACAGTGGATTCGTTTGATCCATGAACTGCGACAGCTGCGACGAACCAAAGAACTCACGAACGGCAGCCGTCACGGGCTTTGCGTTCACGAGATCACGCGGCATCGTGGTGAACATATCCTGTTGAATGGACATCTTCTCCTTGATCGCACGTTCCATACGTTCGAGACCGATGCGGAACTGATTCTCGAGCAACTCGCCCACCGCACGAACGCGGCGATTTCCGAGATGATCGATATCGTCCTGACCGAAATGTTCGCTGTCCTTCTTCATGCGAAGCAGGTAGTTAACGACCTCGATAAAATCGGTCGCCTTGAGCAAAGGATCTGTGATGTCCTCGCGTTCGGGGCGGCCCATTTTGATATTGAATTTCAAACGGCCGACTCGCGACAGATCGAAACGGCGTGCATCGAAGAACATTCCTTCGAGCAGACGATACGCAGTCGGAACAGTCGGAGGATCGCCCGGACGCATTTTGCGGTAAATTTCCAGCAATGCGTCGACTGGTTTCGAGATCGCGTCCTTGCGAAGCGTCGCTGCGATCACATCGCCGATCACATCGCGTTTCGGGAAGAAAACCTTGAAACTCAAGACGCCTTCCTCGATGATCTGCTGCAGTTTTGCAGCGGCGATCTCGGTATTTGACTCGATGATGACCTCACCGGTTTCGGTGTTGATCACATCTTCGAGAGCGTGAGCACCTTCAAAATCGGCGACGGCGACGGCAACTTTGTCAGTTCCCATCGAGCGAAGTTCGCTGAGGGCAGATTTCGTGACCTTCTTACCGGTTCTCGTGACCTCTTCTTTTTTGTTCTTAATGTCTTCGTCCGCACGCATGCCAACGAGGTGGGTTTCACCGGTCGCGGGAACCTTGACGTAAAGCTTGCCTTTTTCGACGAGAGCTTCGTCGGTGACGTAGAACAGATCAAGAATGCTCGCATCCGGATACTCGGCGGATTTCACGACCTCTTCGAGAATGCTGTCCGAGACCGTTTTCATATCGATCTGCGGATTCAACCACAGTCCGAGAGCACGCAAAAAGATCGTCGCAATGATCTTTCGTTTGCCGAGACGGGCGTGGAGAATTCCCTTTTGATCGTATTCAAATTCGACCCACGAACCACGATAAGGAATGATCTTCGCAAGATAGTCATCTCGGTCGCCCTTGAAAAATACGCCGGGCGAGCGGTGGAGCTGCGAAACGATGACACGCTCGGTACCATTAATAACGAACGTGCCGTTATCGGTCATAAGCGGAATTTCGCCGAAGAAAACGTCTTCCTCTTTAATATCGCGGATCGTCGAGACGTTGGTCTCAGGATCTTTGTCATAAACGGTCAGGCGAATTTTCACCTTGAGCGGGACGCTGTAAGACATTCCGCGCTCTTGGCATTCCTGCTGATCGTGCTTGTGCTTGAGGCCGACCGGCTCGCCGCAGTTGTTGCAGAGATTCGGACGGACAGCATTGAACGTGCCGCAATTCTTACAAAGGACCTCAGCCGGATTGAAAGGGTCGACCTTTATCTTCGCGGAGCAGTTCTTACAATTGGCACGCAGATGCTCGAGGCCCTCGAGGTTACCGCATTTACACTGCCAGTTTCCGATCTGATATTCGACATATTCGAGCGTCGCAGTCTCGCGAAAATCCGATACCGGAAAGATCGACGCGAAAACCGATTGCAAACCGATATAGTCGCGTTCCTCCGGGATCAGGTCCATCTGCAGGAACCGGTTGTACGATTCGCGTTGGACCTCGATCAGATTTGGGATCTGCGCCGACGTATAAATTTTCGAAAAATCCACGCGTACCGGTGATTGGCTGGTACGTTTGCCGAGACCGTTTGGACTGCTTTGTAGAGGATTATTGATCATATTATTAAAAGCGGGCTATAAAAACTTGTTGATTTTTTCAAAAGTTGCTGATACGATGCACGTAATCTAAAGCAACCTAAGGTGAAAATCTCCCAATAATAGACGGCAAAGGCGGCCCTAGGTAAAGTTCACCCAGGCCGCTTAGCAGCAGCTTTTGCCGTTAAATATTTTTTCCGAGAGTGCCTAAAAGGGACACCAACACTCCACTTATCTGCGATACCTATCGCTCTAAAACCACCGGAAACCTCGAAGATCGAGGCCTCCGAACCGCTAAAACCTTATTTCACAACCTAAATATCCACCTAGACCTGTGAACCAATTAGCATAGCAGGCTTTTTCCCAAAAGACAAACATCGAAGAGCCGATCCAAAGACCAGCTCTCCGATCGTGTTTGTTCTACTATTTTACCTCGACGGTAGCACCGGCATCCGTAAGCTTGGTTGAGATCTCATCAGCCTCAGCCTGCGAAACGCCTTCTTTGATCGCCTTCGGTGCAGCGTCAACCAGGTCCTTGGCTTCTTTGAGGCCAAGTCCGGCAACAACTTCACGAACAACCTTGATCACCGAGATCTTGTTGCCGCCGGCCGATGTCAGGATAACGTCGAAAGAATCTTTGACTTCAGCCGCCGGAGCGTCGCCGCCTGCAGGAGCCGCTGCCGCCGGTGCCGCAGCCGCAGCTGCCGACACGCCGAACACTTCTTCCAATTCCTTGACCAATTCAGACGCTTCGAGAAGCGTCATACCTTTCAAAAACTCAACTACGTCACTTTTTGTAACTGCCATGATTTTATATTATCTCCTATTTAGGGTTCTTAAGTTATTGATCGTGAACGGTTACCCATCCACGGTTTTTGCCTTGCCGCTAGAACCCAGGGACGCGTCAATTGAGGGTTGCATCACCTCGCCTGCCTAGTCCGAAGCCGGTGACCTGACAAATCACTTGGCTCGTTTTACCTTGAGTACGGCTTTCTCGGATCTCAAATTTGAGATCTAAAACTTTTATTCCGCCTTTTCTTCAGCTTCTGCTTCAGCTTCTGCTTCAGGGGCGACCTCTTCTGCCGGTGCTGCCTCAACTTCTGAAGCCGGAGCTTCTTCCGTTGCAGCCTCAACCGCAGGTGCCTCTTCCGCCGCCGGAGCATCAGCCGCAACTTCAGCTTCGGCGACGGGTTCCGCAACTGCTTCCGCAACTGCTTCCGCCGCTGCTACCGGCGCCGCTGCTACTGCGGGTTTATTTTCTCCGATCTGTTTGATCACAACTGCCAGGTCACGCGGTACGGCATTGATAACCGTGACGATTCCCTGAGCGGAGCTGTTGATAACCCACAAAAGTTTCGAAATAAGCTCTTCTTTCGAAGGCAGGTTCGCGATCGTCGTCAACTGAGCGAGATCGACCAATTTGCCTTCGACAACACCGGATTTGAAGGAGTAAATGTCGGCATTCTCCTTTACGAACTTCGAAATTGCTTTCGAAAGGACGACCGGATCACCATCCGTCCACGCGATCGCGGTCACGCCTTTGAAGCTTTCGGTTGTATCTTCAAACTGCGTTCCCTTAACGGCGATGCGTGCCAAGGTGTTTTTAACTACCTGATATTTAGCACCGGCTTCACGCAAGCTGGAGCGGAATTCCTGATCTTTGGTGACGCTCAGCTTTGTAAAGCTGACGACCATCGCAGATTTAGAGCCCGCAAGCGATTCGGTGAGGGCGGTCAAATCTTTTTGTTTTGTTTCTCTTGATTTCATTTCTCTATACGCTCCTCACTTACGCGTACGCGAGTTCGTCGAGCAGAACGCCCGGGCTCATCGTCGCAGCTAAGTTAATTTTCTTTAGGTATCGGCCTTTCGCAGTGGTCGGCTTTGCCTTCATCACGGCTGAAATAAGAACACGAGTGTTCTCTGCGAGTTTCGTGTCGTCAAATGAGATCTTGCCGACAGGTGAGTGAATAACGCCTGTTTTATCAACGCGGTATTCGACCTTTCCGGCCTTGGTCTCTTCGATGGCGGTTTTGACGTCCATCGTGACTGTTCCTGTTTTCGGATTGGGCATAAGGCCTCGAGGACCGAGAACCTTTCCTAACTGACCGACCTTGCCCATCATATCGGGGGTCGCGATCAACGCGTCAAAGTCTAGCCAGCCGCCTTTGATCTTAGCAACGATCTCATCACCGCCGGCTTCGTCAGCACCTGCTTCCTGAGCCTCACGGATCTTGTCGCCCTGGGCGATGACAACGATCTTTTTCGCCGCTCCGCCGAGGCCGTGCGGCAGAACGATCGTTCCGCGAACAAGCTGATCCGCCTTTCGCGGGTCAACGCCTAACCACATTGTTAGCTCGACGGTCTCGTCGAACTTCGCGAATGCGATCTCTTTCAATTTGGTCACCGCTTCTTCAAGCGTGTGCTTCTTATGCAGCTCGACTTTTTCGAGAGCCGCAAGATATTTCTTGCCTCTTTTCATTTTACCTCCAGGTGTTAGCGGGAACTTATCGTTCCCTCCCTAGTGACAGGATACAAGCGAACTGAAACAGGGAAGAAACCTGTCACTTGTTAACCCGTTACCTGTTACTCAATTGTTAGTCCCATCGATTTCGCCGTTCCCTCGATCGTGCGCATGGCTGATTCGAGGTTGGACGTGTTGAGATCGACCATTTTTAGTTTGGCGATCTCTTCGATCTTTGCTTTCGAGATCGAGCCGACCTTTTCGCGGTTTGATTTCGACGATCCTTTAGCGATGCCCGAAGCCTTTCTTAAAAGATCGGCGGCAGGCGGCGTTTTCGTTACGAACGTAAATGAACGGTCGCCGTAAACTGTAATAACGACCGGGATTTTCATATCCGGATCGTCGTTTTGCGTTTTGGCGTTGAACGCCTTGCAAAACTCCATGATGTTGACGCCGTGCTGACCCAAAGCCGGGCCGATAGGCGGAGCAGGATTCGCCTTACCGGCCGGTATCTGCAACTTAATATACCCTTCTATCTTCTTTGCCATAACTGTTTTCGATTAACGATCCGCGTATGTTTCGCGGAATGTCCTCTTCTATTCTTCTTCTGCGAACGTAACTTTTTCTACTTCCAGGAACGTCAGCTCGTACGGAGTTGATCGGCCAAAAATGGTGATCGAAACCTTGAGCGTCGCCTTGTCTTCGTTGATCTCCTCGACCTTTCCGGTAAAGCTCGCGAACGGGCCCGACTTGATACGAACAACTTCGCCCACCTCGTACGAGAACTTCGGTTTCGGCTTTTCGGTCGTGACCTCGATATTACGATCGATCTGATCGACCTCTTCCTGCGACAGCGGAGTTGGTTGTTTTCCGCCGAGAAAGCCTGTCACTTTTGGTGTCGACTTGATCGCGTGAAAAACGTTATCGGGGATCTTACCTTTCTCGTCGCATTCGATCTGCACGAGCGCGTAACCGGGATAGAACATCCGCTCGGAAACGTGCTCTTTGTTGCCGCGCATCTCGACGACCTTTTCTTTCGGGAGTTTAACTTCGGTGATCTGCTCGGCGAGTTCCATATCGCGAATACGCGCGTTCAGGCTCTCGACTACCTTGTTCTCATGCCCCGAATATGTGTGGATAAAATACCACTGCTTCATTTCAAATATCCTTATATGCCGGCAATCTTATTGACCAGCCACGTCAGGCCATCCAATATATACACCCAAGCATGATCGACCAAGAAAAGATAAGCGGCGAAAAACAATACAGCCACGATAACGATGATCGTGGTGCTCTGAACGTCTTCCCGTGTTGGAAACGACGTTTTATCAAGCTCAGCACGAGTGTTTGTTACGAACTCGCCAATGCTTTCTTTATGTTTTCCCTCGACCGGGGCTACTGCTTCTGACACTTCTCTTTTCTCCTAATAAGATCCAATGGCAGGGGTACCAGGACTCGAACCCGGACCTTAGGTTTTGGAGACCCGCATGCTAACCATTGACACCATACCCCTAAAATTTAGCCGTAAGTTTTGAGCCAAAAGTCGTGAGTCGAAGAAAATCTCCGGCTCACGACTCAAGCTTGTAACTCAAGACTATTTGTTTTCTTTGTGCAGTTGATGGCAACGGCAGCGACGGCAAAACTTTTTAAGCTCAAGCCGATTAGGCGTGTTCTTTTTATTTTTGGTCGTCGTGTAGTTACGCTCTTTGCACTCAGTGCACTGCAAAATAATGTTATCTCTTGGCATAAATCCTCAGTAGTCAGAAGTTAGTCGCCAGAGTTCAGAAGGTTTCTTCTGAATTCTGACTTCTGGCTTCTCAATTCTATTCAACAATATCTGAAACCGTTCCGGCTCCGACTGTTCGGCCGCCTTCGCGGA
>JAYSZT010000037.1:0-2444 GCA_043737915.1 Acidobacteriota bacterium | reverse complement strand
TCGCGTTGCGATCGGCGACGTGCCGGAACCGCTGAGGAATTGCTCGGTTCGCTCGCTTGATCTCGGACTACTGCAGGCCGGTGCGGGAATCAAGGGCGAATTTGAACAGCGTTTGAAATCGGTGATCGACGAGGTCAAATCTTCGCCGCAGCCGATAATTATGTTCATCGACGAGGCCCACACGATGATCGGTGCCGGCGGAGCGGCGGGACAGAACGACGCTGCCAACCTACTGAAACCTGCATTAGCACGCGGCGAACTCCGCACGATCGCCGCGACGACCTGGGCGGAATACAAAAAATATTTTGAGAAAGACGCTGCTCTTGCCCGCCGTTTTCAGGTCGTTAAGGTCGAGGAACCTGACGAAGAAAAGGCAATCGCAATGATGCGAGGGCTCTCGGGCAAAATGGAAGAGCACCACAATGTTCGCGTTCTCGACGAAGCGATCGTCGAATGCGTTAAGCTTTCGGCTCGCTACATCACCGGACGTCAGTTGCCGGATAAGAGTGTCTCGGTCCTTGATACTGCTTGTGCGAAAGTCGCCATTGGTCAGGGGGCAACCCCCGCGTCGGTCGAAGATGCGACTCGCCGTATCCAGAATCTGACCTCCGAGATCGAAGCACTAGAACGCGAACAGGTCACCGGTGCCGGTCACGACACACGCCTCGAAGAGCTGATCGCAAAACGAACAGAGACCGAAGGTGAACTCGCAAAACTCAACGAACAATGGGCAAAAGAGCGTGAATTGACGGACAGAATTCGTAACATTCGCCTCAAACTCGAGATGACAAGACTCGATGCGCCGCCTACGAATGCTCAAGCTGAGACCGAGGCAACGCCTCCGGCGGAAGGTGTAGAGGCGGCGGTCGAAACCGAAGCTCCAACGGCTGTCGCGGCACCCGTCGACAGCGAGGCTCTCAAGGCTGAATTGAGACAGGCTAATGCGGATCTGAAGCAGATTCAGGGCGACGATCCGCTAATGCAACCGGTGGTGAATGGGCAGACGGTGGCCGAGGTGATCTCGGGTTGGACCGGAATTCCGATCGGCAAAATGGTGGCGGACGAGATAAATGCGGTGTTGAATCTTGCGGAAACACTTCAGGAGCGCGTACTCGGCCAGGATCATGCACTCGATGCGATTGCACAGCGGATCCGGACTTCCCGTGCCGGATTAACCGATCCGAAACGCCCGATCGGTGTTTTTCTACTCGTCGGCACATCCGGCGTCGGTAAAACTGAAACTGCTCTCGCCCTCGCCGAATCGCTCTACGGCGGCGAACGCAATCTCATCTCGATCAACATGAGCGAATATCAGGAGGCACACACCGTTTCGAGTCTCAAAGGCTCGCCTCCGGGATACGTCGGCTACGGCGAAGGCGGCGTTCTCACCGAGGCCGTGCGTCGCAAACCGTATTCGGTCGTCCTGCTCGACGAAGTTGAAAAAGCACACCCGGACGTGATGGAGCTTTTCTTTCAGGTATTCGATAAAGGTGTACTCGAGGACGGCGAGGGTCGCGAGATCGACTTCAAAAACTGCATAATCTTGCTCACGTCGAACGTCGGCACCGACACGATCATGAAGCTCTGTGCCGATCCGGACACCAAACCGCTGCCTGACGGCCTCGTCGACGCCGTCAAACCGGAGCTCAATGCTGCGTTCAAACCGGCGTTGCTCGGTCGCATGGTGACCGTTCCATATTATCCGATCTCGGACGACATTCTCCGGCTGATCGTTAAACTTCAGCTCAAGAAGATCGAACGCCGCATTCTGGACAATCACGGAGCAAAATTTACCTACGACGATTCAGTGATCGAGACAGTTGCGAAACGCTGCACCGACGTCGACAGCGGAGCACGCAACGTTTATAACATCCTGACCGGCACGCTCTTGCCGCAGATGTCGGGCGAGGTTCTGTCCCGAATGGCGACCGGCGACGGACTGCAAAGTGTGCACGTCGGGACAGGATCGGATGGCAACTTTTCTTATGAGATCGTATAAGGAGACGCAATGTCGTATTTGGACTCAGTAATCATGGTGGCCTCTATTGAGGCTGATCTTCAGGTAAGCTGGAAAACTAATAAGAGCCGCGTGCAGGAATACATCCTCGCATCCACCAACAAGCCCGCGTCCGGTAAACCAGATCGCAGCTGGTGCGGAGACTTTGCTTACTGGGTATTAAAAATGGCTGGAGTTAGTCCGTTACCACCGATCGCGACCGCAGCGAAAGGCGGCTGGACTACGGTTAGCCGGTTTGGAGCCACCTTTCCCAAGAGAATGCCGGGCGACTATATCGCAAAAACCGGGGACATGTATTACATGCCCAAGGTACGGGGCGTTGACGGCCTTTTGCATGAGACACACCACGTCGGCTTTGTGATCGATGACACGGGCGGAACGGAATTTGACTCGCTTGACGGCAACGGCAAAGGCGGCGGCAACTGGG
>JAYSZT010000036.1:0-12780 GCA_043737915.1 Acidobacteriota bacterium | reverse complement strand
TGATGTGGACGGTAAGGTGAGTCTTTGCAACGAATGCCTGTTTAACTTAATGTAAAACATTAGCAAGATAGGAACAGAAAATATAAATGGATAATCCGATAGTTGTAGGTTTAATTTCGTGGTTTCTGCCTGGCGTGGGACACATCATGCAGGGCCGCTACATTCGCGGCGCAATGATCGCGGCGGTGGTTTGGATAATGTTCATAATTGCGATATTGAGTGGCGGTGCGCATTATCCGGGATTCGGATTTAAGGACGGTACGCTGCTTTACCTTTTGAACGTATTTGCAAAACTTGGTAATGGCCTCGGATCATTGATCGCATTCTTTGTGGCTTCGACTCCATCGCCCAACGTTGCTGCTCTCGCGACATTCGAATACGGCGGACGATTCCTGGAGGTCGCGGGACTGCTGAATTATCTTGCTGCGATCGACGCCGGAGATATCGCAGTCGGGAGGAAGAAATGACACATTTCCTTTATCTCGTCGGGTTCGCTCTATTTGTATCCGTCGCGTTTGGAATTTTTTCAAGCGGAACGACTCGCGAGCGAGTCATTTACGGTACCAAATCCTTTTTCCAATTCGTAATTGTCAGCTTGGTACTAGCGTGGATCCTTTACTTCATTCCCGGCTAAGATGGCACTGATCGAGACCGAAAGTCTGGTGCTGAAAAGCTACAATCTCGCCGAGGCGGATAAGATCGTGGTGCTTTTAACTCACGATCACGGCGTCGTTAGAGGAGTGGCAAAAGGCGTCAAACGCCTTAAAAGTAAATTCGGCAGCGGCCTCGAACCATTTTCTATCGTTCGCGTCACTTACTTTCAGAAAGAAGTGACCGAGTTAGTTTCGATTCAGAACGTAGAACTCGTCAGGTCGTATTTTACTGCCGCAGGTGATCCGGAGTTTCTGCAGAAATTCTCGTACCTTGCGGAACTTTTGATAATATTCTCGCCACCGCACGACCCAAACGAAACTTTATATAGAATGGCGAAGGTTTGTCTAGAAACTGCCGCCGCAGACACCTCAACGCTTTTAGGGATCGGAGTATATTTTGAGTCTTGGTTATTGAGGCTTTCAGGGTTTCTGCCGGATTGGACCAACTGCGATCAGTGCGGAAGAGAGATCGGCGTCGGGGAGACCGTTAATCTCGCGTCGAATTTTCACCTTATGTGCGGAGATTGTCGCCTGACATCGGGTTCAAGGGTGATCGACGCAATGCACAGTGAGATATTCGTTGCCGCACGAAGGCTTTCGCCGGTCGAATTCGCGAAATTCACTGCTGATAAGACCGAGCATTTGAAGGATCTTTCCGTAATCTTTAAGCGGATAATTTCATACTCGGTCGGCCGGGAAGTCACCGGTGAGATATCGCTGGCGGTAAACACATAAGCTAATAATGAAGGGCATCAGCTGGCTCATTTCAAAATATCTTGTCGGCGCTATATTGCCGTACTTTGCATTCGCGTGGCTTTTATTGAGCGTGATCTTGTTTGTCCAGCAGGCGAGCCGATTCTCGGACATCTTCTTCAGCGTAAATATTCCCGCTAATTTGATCTGGCAACTCACCCTCGCCCTGATCCCTAATGTTATCGCTTTCACCTGTCCGATGGCGATGCTTGTTGGGACGATCATCGGCCTTTCAAAAATGCAGGGCGATAGCGAACTGATAGCGATCAGAGCAGCCGGAGTGGGGAATCTGCAGATAACTGTTCCGATCCTGATCTTAGGTATCTTGCTCTCCGTGTTTGCCTTTGTCGTCAATCTAAAAGGGGTGCCGATCGCGGCAGCATTAGTTCGCAGCGTAGCTCTCCAAACTGCCATAAAAAAGCTAGAATCGCCGATAGAACCAGGCGTTTTCAACACTGAGGTTGCCGGCTACACTATTTATGTTAAGGGCGGCGATATTGAGAGCGGTCGATGGAATAATATCTTCATTTATAACGAAGATACTGCGAATAATTCGACGCGTCTGATAACGTCACGCAATGGTAGGATCGACGTGACGAACGAATTGTCGGAATTAGTTCTCGAGAATGCCACCGTCTCAACTATTCCGAACGAACCCGGCGTGGGCAAATACGTGGCCGAAAGCATTGGGGAAGTTCGGCTAGCCATAAAGACCAGACGCGGAGAGTTAATAGACAAATTAAGCAATTCGAGTGGCACACCTGAGGAACTTGGCCTGTCGCAGCTTTCTGATTACGCTAATTCAAAGGATGGAAAAGACCGGACGGAAGCTCAGATCCTTTGGCAAAGGCGGATCACGCTTTCGATAACTCCGCTGATCTTTTGTCTCCTAGGCACGGCAATGATCTTGAGATTCAGCCGGGGAGGCCGAGGCTTTGGGATTTTTCTCGCACTTGTCGGATTGGTCGGTTATTACCTGCTTGCATTCGCGGGAGAACAACTTGCTCGGACAGGGAAGATCAGCGTTCTCGCGGGCGGATCGATTCCGATAATCGGGAGCTTGATCGCGATCGCTTGGTTCTCACTTTCAAGGAATAAAAATCTATTAAGCAGGCTGAGCGAGAGGGTGAGTTCTGCCACGGAAACAATCACGTCTAGATCTGGCCGACTACAGTCCCGCGGGTTTATTACAAGGTTCACAACCGGTCTGCGTGATCTTGATCTGCTACTTGATCTGATCAAGTACTTCCTTTTAACGTTCGGATTTTTGACTGCAGTTTTCCTGATCTTTACTGCATTCGAGCTTTGGAAATTTGCCGGCGTGATCGATGGCGGATTACTCCTGCTTATCAAATACCTGTTCTTTTTATTACCGTTCATCTATTTACAGATCGCACCTTCTGCAGCTATGGTCGGTATTTTAGCCACATATGTTATTAAATCCAGGCAAAATGAGATCGTGACCTGGACGTCCGCCGGGCAAAGTGTTTATCGGCTTTTAGTACCGGCATTCGTCGTGATGGCGTTGTTGGGGCTCCTGAATTGGCAGGTGCAAGAACGATTAACACCCCAGGCAAATCAACGCCAGGACGAAATACGCACTCAGATCCGTAAGGGAGGAATCGCTACGCCAACCTCCGGTCGGTATTGGATCGCTACCGAGAGACGAATATATTCCTTCGAAATGGACTCGGCAGAGGGCGAAAGGTTGACCGCCGATAGAGGAATCGACCGGGAGCCATTATTTAACAAGAACCTTCACACTTTATCGGAGATAGAAATCGAGCGAAGGGCTTTGCACACTTCCGCGTCTGATAACGAAAGTGGTGTCGCTCTTTCGAGTTTTCAAAGATTTTCATATCCGGTAATCGGTGGAGAAGGGGCAACTCCGATGGTAAGTTCTGCGAAGGAAGAAGCCGGCAGAGTTTCAATTGCTCCCGTCGCTGACGCTGGTATCCCACATAATCATCATTCGACCAATTCGTCTCGCAATATCAATGGATCGGCCTCGAACCTTTTTCTATTGACCGCCCCAAATATCTTTTCCATGATGTCCGCGTCTGATAACGAAAAGACGTCTGGATCGTGCCTGAATGGGTGCGTTAAAAATCTAACGATCTATGAATTTTCAATAGACGGATCAAGAATGCAAACTCTGTACCGTTCACCTCGCGGGCAGTGGGAAAAGGGAAAAGTTATCTTATCGGGAAGAGTAGAGAAGAATGACACGTCCGACGGTACAATTTCGACTCAAACCTTGATCGGTAGCGAAGTAGATGAAGTTGTAAATCCATTCGCGGGAATTCGGGGCAAGCCCAGCCATCTGAATATTTCCGAGCTCAGATCCCGGCTCGATCAGACGGATTCTGATGTTGAAAAAAGCAGCTTTTCTGTTGCAATACAGAAGCGGTATTCGACGTTCGTTCTGCCTCTGATCATCGCTCTTTTCACCGCACCGTTCGCCCTTTCGCTGAGTCGAAAGGGAAAGGTTGTGACAGTCGGCTACGCGATCGGTCTTTGGCTTTTGTTTATGGGAGTCACAAATACGTTTGCTCAGTTCGGCGAAAGCGGTAGCCTTTCCGCTCCGATCGCGGTCTGGTCTCCACTATTGATCTTCTCGATGCTCGGTGTTTTCCTTCTGTCGAAATTGAAAACTTAGTAACTCTACAATTTTCCAAAGCTGATCGGCATTATTTTCACTGATTTTGCCGGGATTTTGTCCTCGGCGTCGTAGCTCGTCGGAAGAGTTCCCAGTACGACCGGTTTAGAGTTCATTTTTATTAAAAAGCTTTCGACTCTTTTTGAAATGTTCTTAGTCGTCGCTGCGATACCAGCTTCTGTTTTGATCGCGATTGTAAGAGGCATAATGAAGGCAGCGGGGACAATGGCATCTGCCTTTTGCGTCTGCGTTACGGTGACCTTTAACATTTGAGTCCGTTCGCTATAAGCAGAACTAATTGTGAGCCGCGGTGCACCGGCCTTGTAAACCCATTGATCGAAAAACCACCTAAGATCTCGCCCAGATTCTTCTTCCATTGCCGCTTTAAGATCGGTTGTTTCAACGCTCGCAAATTTATGGCGATCGAGATATTTGTTAACTGCTCGCCAGAATACCTCGGTTCCGATCTCTTCGCGAAGCATATGAAGGACAACACTGCCTTTATTATAGGTAACTGCGGCAGTGTCAAAAAGTTTGTCGACCTCTCCCGCCCTTAAATTATATAGACCGTGACGCCTCTTCGTGGTCGCATCATCAGTTAGGAATTCGTCGGCATCTGACTGAATTTTCTGCAGATATGCGGCCCTACCTTTTGTTTGTTCTAAATAGACCGCCTCCATATAAGTTGCAAAGCTTTCATTTAGCCATAACTCGGCCCAGCTTTTACAAGTTACGAGATCGCCAAACCAGGAATGGGCAAGTTCGTGCGAGACCAGATCATTGACGATTACTTTACCGAAATCAAAATCGGCGAAAAATATTTCGCTGTCAGCCATCGTTGTCGCTGTAATATTCTCCATTCCGCCGAACTTAAAATTAGCGACTACAGTTTGATCGTATTTGTTGTAAGGAAATGAAACTCCAGTCGCTCGCTCAAAAACGGCAATCATTTCCTTCGTGTTTCCGAACGCCCTGCGTGCGGTCTCTTCTTTCCCGGGATAGGTATAGAAGCCTAGAGGAATGTCTTTGTATTTGTCATCGATTCGTATGTATTGCCCAATGACAAACGAGACCAGGTAGGTTGAATGGGGAACCGGCATTTTATAATGCCAAGTCTGCTTTCCATTCGTGGTTTCTTCTTTTGCGATCAGTTCACCGTTTCCGATCACTGTCTCATTCTTTTCGGCTGTAATATATTGTTCCGTTGTTGATTTGTCGCTCGGAAAATCAAAGGAAGGGAACCAGTGCCGGGCTTCATCAGCTTCGCCCTGAGTCCATATCTGAGCAGAATGTTCGACACGTTTAGCCGCCGTCTCCGCTGGGACGAAATAGACGCCTTTCTGTGGCGAAGCAGAATATGTCAAGCGTATCGAGATCGTCTCGTCCGGACCATAAGCTCGATCGAGCGTCACGATCACCTTTCCAGCCGCCGTTTTATATTTGAGTTCCGTACCGCTCGGATCAAGTTTTACGGAAGTGAATTTGAGGTCGACAGCGTCGAGTTCGACAATGCGAAAATTCATAGCCAGCGGCTTGAGAATAACCGTCGTATCGCCGAAAACTGTTTTCTTTTCCGCATCAAAGCTGACACGGATAATATAGTGTTGAGCGTCGAAAGTCTGCGACCGATTAAAAGTTGGTCGGCCCTGACCAAGCCCGATGATGGCGAAAGTGACAGCTAGAAAGAAGGAAAGTAGAGGCGTCGATATAGATGATTTCATTTCAGGCAAATAGGATCGGCTCACATTATCAAAAAAGCGTTCTCTGAGTTACGAAATTATAACGCAGAGAACGCTTATCGTTGTGTTTTCGTATCGGTTTGGGTTATTTTTGCAGATATTTCTTAAACCAACCCAAAACATTTGAATGCCAGAATTCAGAATTCTGCGGCTTCAGTATCCAGTGGCCTTCGTCGGGGAAGATGACGAGTTTGGACTCAACGCCTTTTAGTTGCAGTGTTGTATAAAGCTGCAGGCTCTGATCCACCGGAACACGGTAATCGAGTTCTCCGGCCGTCACGAGCGTTGGCGTGGCAAAGTTTTTGGCGAATTTGTTTGGCGACCACTTGTTGTAGTTCACCGGATTTTCCCACGGCATTCCCTTGAATTCCCAGTTAACGAACCAAAGTTCTTCCGTCGCGGTGGCCATACTTTCCAGATTGTAAACACCGGCGTGCGAGACGAACGCTTTGTATTTGAATCGCGGATCATTGTTGTGCCCGAGCAGCCAGTCGATCATGTATCCGCCGTAGCTTGCACCGGCAGCACCGATGTTTGATTTGTCGACGAAAGGCATTTTGACGACTGCAGCGACGCCGTTGGCGATGTCAATGTGAGCCTTGCCGCCCCAGTCGGCGGAGACATCGTTTACAAATTTCTGACCGTACCCCGTCGAACCGCGAGGATTCGGCATAAATACTACATAACCGGCGTTCGCGAACATCTGCGGATTCCAGCGGTAACTCCAACTGTCGCCCCACGCTCCCTGCGGTCCGCCGTGGATGAGGACGATCAGCGGGTATTTCTTCGATGAATCGAAATTCGCCGGCTTTAATAGAAAACCATGAATGTTGGAATTCAGGGCACCTTTCCAATCCATATCTTCTGCTTTCTTTAACCCGAACGATGCAAGCGATGAAGCATTTTCCTTTGTCAAAGCGATCATGCCCGTGCCGTCGGTGTTAACCCTCATCACTTCTGTCGGTGCCGTCATTGAGCTGGCTGCGAAAACGATGTGGCCATTGTTATCGACGTTGAGGCTGCTGGCGTATACGCCGTCCACAACCTTTTTAACATGCGTCGCGATCCGTAGTCTGAAATCGGGCTCGACCGGGACAGAGAAGATCGGATTTTTTCCCCGCTCGTTGGCGGTGAAGTAGATAGTCTTACTGTCTGCAGAAACTGTTATATCGTCGGCAGATTGGTCGAAGCCTTTGGTCAGCTCGACGATCTCACCGGTTTGCAGGTTGGCCCGCATTATCCGCCAGCGATCTGCCTCAAACTTCGGTGTCGCCATCGAACGAAATAGCAGATATTTGCCATCCGGAGTGTAAGTCGGCGAAGCGTCGTAGCCGTTCATCCCAAGCGTGATATTCTTTCCGGCACCGTGTGTACGGTCATTGTACGTTTGGATGTAGATGTCGCTGTTGGTAGAGATCGCCTCGACCCTGTCCGGATTACGTAAGTATACGATGTGTTTTCCATCGGGTGAGAAAGTATAGTCGGTTCCGGTTGCAGCACCGTAGGGTGGCGAATCGAAATCTCCCGGTGTCGCATCAGTCGCAATTCCGCCCGAAGCGGGAACGACGAAAACGTGTGTTCGTTTGCGATCGCGCCACTCGACCCAGTGTTTGAAAAGTAGCCGTTCCGTAACTTTTGCCTGAACCTTGCTCTTTTCGGCTTTCTCTTCCTCGAGCCGATTGCATTCGTCATTGTTGCACTCCGGATAGACGTCGCTTATAAAGGCGATCATCTTGCCGTCGGGCGACCAAACGGGCTGTCCCGCACCGGTTGAGATCTTCGTGACCTGTTCCTTGTCATCGCCGTCTCGTTCCATCGTCCAGATATGTCCGCCGGTGGTGTACGCGATGTGCTTTCCGTCCGGTGACCATCGCGGCGAACTGCTCGACGCTGTTCCGCTCGTGATCGCCCTTTTGTTACTCCCGTCGATCGACATGGTGTAGATCTGCGTGAGAGTTTTGTTGGCGTCTTTATTGACGACGCCGATACTGAAAGCGATCGTCTTACCATCGGGCGACAATTGCGGGTCAGCGACGCGTTTCAGGTTGCCGAGGTCGTTGAACGAGAAACTAGGTTGTGCGTTGGCAGCGATGGCCAACGTGATCGCAAAAACGGCGACGAAGATTAGGCGTTTCATAAAAAAGTTTCCTGCTTATGTTGATATAAGGTACGATTCAGTATGCCACAGATTTTGGGAAGTCTGAACTTAAAGGATAGACTGTTGCCATGAAATCAATAGTTTTGATCACCGTTCTCGTTATGTCGGCCATTTCAGTTCTATCGCAGACACCGGCCTTCACTCCCGAGGTTTATTCGGTAAAGACCATGGCCGAGTTGGTATCGATTCAGAACGCTGCCTTAAAGAGTGACTACGCCTACGAACAGGTTGGCCATCTTGCGAATAATATTGGACCACGCCTCTCCGGTTCGGCGCAGGCAGCGAAGGCGGTCGATTACGTTGCGAGCGAAATGCGAAAGCTCGGTCTCGATGTGCGTTTGCAAAAATGTATGGTGCCTCATTGGGTTCGCGGCGCCGAACACGGCGAGTTGATCGAGTTTGACGGAATGGCTCCGGGCACCACGCAGAAGGTAGTTTTAACAGCCCTCGGCGGCAGCATTGCGACGCCGGCTGAAGGTATGACCGGCGAGATCGTCGTCGTGAAAGATTTCGACGAACTAAATCGTCTCGGACGTGCGAAGATCGAAGGCAAGATCGTTTTATTTAATAATATTTTTGACCGCTATCTGCAGGCGAGTGGTTTTGGCGGTGCGGCATATGGTCAGGCGGTACAATATCGTTTTGGCGGAGCCATGGCGGCGGCCAGCCTTGGTGCGATAGGGGTTCTCGTTCGCTCCGCGGGTGGATCACAAAACCGGTTGGCACACACCGGCACAATGGGTTATGCAGACGGCATAACAAAGATCCCGGCAGCCGCAGTCAGTTTCGAAGATGCGGAAACAATCGCCTGGTTGGCGAGATCGGGCAAAGTTCGTATCAAACTTACCCTAACTCCGCAAACTTTGCCTGACGTCGAGAGCTATAACGTCATCGCCGATCTGAAGGGAACCGAGAAGCCGGACGAGATCGTTATTGTTTCCGGCCATCTTGATTCGTGGGATCTCGGCACCGGAGCGATCGATGACGGAGCCGGCGTTGGCATCTCAATGTCTGTGCCGTATCTACTTAAACAGCTCGGGCTCAAACCAAAACGTACGATCCGATTTATCGCTTGGATGAACGAGGAGAATGGAGGCCGCGGCAACGCCGCTTATTTCCCCGCAGAGGAAAAGAACACTGCGAATCACATTGCCGCGATCGAGGCCGACCTCGGTGCCTCGCATCCGATCGGTTTTCTATTCGCCGGGAAGCCCGAGGCTTTACCGTTTCTGCTGCCAGTTTCGAATATTCTTCGCTCGCAGGGTGCGGGTCAGTCGCAGATCCAGGCAAATGTCGGTTCGGATGTTGGCCCGCTCACAAGAGCCGGAGTTCCCAGTTTTGCTCCGTGGTTCGATCAGAGAACGTATTTCAACTACCACCACACCGCCGCCGATACTTTCGATAAGGTAAATCCAAAGGAACTAGCCGAGAACGCCTCAGTAGTAGCCGTCCTCGCCTACGCCCTAGCCAACCTCGAACGCCCACTGCCGAGGTGAATAGGGTTTATGGGAGGTAGGATGTAGAATTGAGAAGTGGGAATTGAGAATGCTGGTTTCTGGTTCCTAGTTTCTGCCTACTGGCTACTGGCTTCTAACTACTATAAGATTTACTCATGAACCGACCACCACCATACTTTCCGCAAAATCAGCTTTCGCCGCCGGACGAGAATCGCTACAAGAAATTTAAGTTCGTCATCGCCGGGCTTATCCTGCTGCTCATCGCGATCTTGATCGGTGCGGGAGTTGGTATTTATTACCTTATCCGCTGGCTCTTCTAAAATTTACCGCCAACATATCAGCAACATCAGATGACTCGCGATCGTAGGCGCGAAAGCCAGGTTAGCTAAGATCTTCTGACTTGCTTTTTTGCGTTCACGAGAAAATAACGTCGATTCTGCGCTTCTAGCTCTCGAACATTCGTTAAAAATCTATTTAGCAGCAAGACTCTCCCTGTTGGATCGGAGGGCATTTGACGCTGCCGTAGGAACAGAAGATGCAGCAGTCTCCGGGCTTTGGTTTGAGAACGGCTCCGCAATGCTTACAGTCGTAAAAGAATTGACAGGCATCGATTGGCATTTCTTCTACCGTTCGATGATCGCAGTTCGGACAGGTTATTTTTGACGTAAGAGTTATCGGTTGCATTATTCTTTAAAAGTCCATTTATCTTGCGTCCTTGATTATTATCGACGGATCTGAATCGTTTGGCCTTCGAGAAAGGAACTCGAAATTATCACACTAAGCGTCCATATCAAACCAGTCACAAAGCCGGCCAGAACATCGGTTGGGTAATGGACGCCGAGATAGATCCTTGAGACGCCGATAAAGAAAACCAATACGGCGGCCGCGGCCCGGAGCGACCGTTTAGCAGCCAGGTTCTCAAGTCGTGAGGAAATGATCCATGCCAGAATTCCGTAGAAACAAAAGCTGCCGAGGGCATGACCGCTTGGAAAGCTAAATGAAGAGGGAAGTGCGTAATCAAAAAACGGCTCCGGGCGAGGTCGGGCATAGTTATTCTTTAGGATCAGATTAAGTATTACCTCGCCCGCCATCGTGACGAGAAAAAGAACTGCCGCACGTCTCCATCCAAAGTAAAAAAAGAGGCTGATAACAATTACGCCGACACCGATCAGAAATCCCGGTGAACCAAGGAAGGAAACACCGATAAAGAACGACGTTATCAAAGGCGAAGCCATCGAGTGAACGCCCTGTCGGAGTGCTTCATCGAATGCTAGCGTCTCACCCTCAAGAACCTCGCTCGCAAACCACAATGTAAGCGATAATACTCCCCCGACGATTGCTAGTCCCGCTAAAAAAAGGAACCGACCAGATCGGTTTATTCTTTTTGAGCTCTTTCCGAGAACTTCATCCGAGTCGTGTGGATATTCTTCCATTTCTAAATTATTGATTTAGCCGGTAGATAGACGAATGAACAAATATTCACCTTCCAATCCGATTCGGTGAAACTCACGCTACGGTCGTTAGATCAAGAATAAAGTTGTGAATAGAGCATTACTGTTACTCTTAACGGCGTTCGCGCGAATGCAGTCCTTTCAGCAAATATAACAGCATCTGGTTGGAAGGGGTCCGGTCGGCAATAAAGTCATCATCATCCTGAAATAGACTGGATTACGGTTTCTGTAAGAGTTACCTCGATCCGATATGGATTAACATAACGTTTCAGACCCGAACGTAAGTTTGGAAGATGGATGAAAGCGTAGACAAGACGGACCTCGCGTTCCGGGAGCTCCGATGAGTCGAAAAGTGATTCCTTTGCCGCGACAACGGATGCAGACCGCAAAAGGGGATGACCGCTAACTGCAACTGCTGAAAGAACTTTACCAAGCTGATCTATTTTCACTGTCACCCCAACGTCACCGACTGCTCGAACAGCTCTGGCAGCTGGTGGGTATGCGGGTTTTGGGAGGCTCACCGGTTTTGCGAAAGGTTCACCAGTGGCTGTGACACAGCATATTTTGATCGGGTCGACGACAAACTGAACGTTGTCCGGGTTCGGCCCTTGTTCAGTTATTTTGATAAAAGCCTTTAGATTATTTGGAATCACGGAATCGACGGTTAGGACGTGATCGCCAACGGGAAGACTCATTTCGAAGTCGCCGTTAATGTCCGTATAGTCGGAATTAGATTTGTCAAGACCAGGCTCAGCCTTGATCCGTACTCCTGCGATCACTGCTCCGTCCGCGTCCTTAATTGTCCCATGTAAAGTATGCATCCGAGCAGCCGCTGAGCCATGATTCAGATACATCGAGAGTCCAAATAGACTAAAAACGACCACAAGAATTGTTTTCATACCTCCAAGATGATCGAAAGCGGCGGTTGGTTGTTCGAGAGGCCTAATGAGATCGGGGGATCGGTGTCCTATTGGTCAATGATCATTTTTTGCGGATAAATAAAAAGGCCGTCGGGGAAACTCCCGGACGGCCTGATTGTTTTGACTAAGTTATCCGTCAATGCTATTTGTTTGCGGGTGATCGCTGACGATTGGCGGTTGATTTGGGCTTCATGCCGTCGAGAGCGAGGGCTTTAGCTTGGGGGAGGAGTCCGATGCCCTTGAGAAGTGTGTCGTCGTATTCGTTGACGACCTGGAACGAGGTCTGCGATCCGTAGGCGGCAGTGACCAGTTCGCTACGGAGCGTTCGGTCGATGAATTCGCGTTCGCTGTCGAGCAGTGGGCCTGAGACCTTGTATTTGTCAGCAGCGAAAGTCTTAAAAGTCGCGAATAGCTCGTTTGTAATAGGGAAGTCGCTCTTCTTGATGTCGTATTCGAAGATAGCCGGTTTATCGACCTTGTAGCTCTCAAAGCCTTTTACCTTTCCGCTGACCAGATCGAGAGCGAAAGCAAAAACCGGATTCACGAGGCGATTCTGCGTTCGAGCCCGTTCGTTGGTGATCGTTTTGGGCTTGATATCGACATCAGGATTTATTCCGCCGCCACTGTAAACCGCACGTCCGCCGTCGGTCTTGCTTTCGGCACCGCGGGGCCGGGCTTCGCGGTTGTCTTCGTCACGGAAACTGCCACCATCGCTGTAATAATTATATAGATCGCCGTTTGAGTAATCACGTTGGATCAGACGACCGGATGGCGTTTCGTACTTTGCGATAGTTAATAGAAGCATCGAACCGTAGTCCAACTGAAACGGATTCTGCACGAGACCTTTGCCGAATGTGTTCTCGCCGGCGATCAGTGCCCGATCGTGATCCTGTAGTGCACCAGCCAGTATCTCCGATGCCGATGCCGTGTTTCGATTCACCAAAACAACGATCGGCGAGCGATCGGGTGTTTTGTTCTACGCCGGATACG
>JAYSZT010000035.1:0-2454 GCA_043737915.1 Acidobacteriota bacterium | reverse complement strand
CGGCGCACGAATCAACGGAGGCTGAATCGGCTGAAGTTACTTTAGAGGACCACACTGAGATCGGTGAACCCGTTTTGCAGTTGAGCGACAACGATGATGTGCCGGATCGCGGACTTAAAAGCGCTCCCGATTTAACTGAAATACCGAATGACGGCGATCGCAATTCCGAAAATCGAAAGGTACAGTTCCAGCTCGATGATTTTGATTTGCTGGAACTGCCGGAAATTCCAAGAGGCAAATCCTACGAGTTTACGACGCCCGATCTAGCGGGTAATGCCAAAAGCCCAACGCAGGTGGTCAGCTTATCACCTGAACTAATCGAAATTATCGCTCAGAAAGTTGTCGACAAAATGGCGGAAAAGTATTAGTCCGCCGGCCTTGTCGCTGAAGGCGACGCATCTAATAGCGTCGGGTTCACACCCGACGACTAAGGTAATAATTCATTCCGTCCCTGACAGGGACGAATCAACCGCGCGGTTTTGTTCGACGCTTACTGCGTCCGAGCACATCAGTTCATCCTAACGTCGGGAGATACCCGACGTTATTAAATATGTCGCCTTCAGCGACTTCAAGAAAATGTCAACAAAGTGGCCGTTTTTGTTTTAGAATTAGCGTTCTGTTCAATCTGATCTTATGGAAATCGCAAAAGCATACGACCCAAAAGAAGCTGAGGAGCACCATTACCAGAGGTGGGAGGCCGATGGATGTTTTGCGCCCGAGATCAACGAAGATCCGAATGCCAAGAAATTTTCAATCGTAATTCCGCCCCCGAATGTGACGGGAACGCTGCACATGGGCCACGCGCTCCAGCACACTTTGATGGACACGTTGACGCGCTGGAAGCGTATGCTGGGATATCGAACGTTATTCCTGGTGGGCGTAGATCACGCCGGGATATCTACTCAGTTGATGGTGACGCGGCAATTGAAAAAGGACGAACATAAATCGCCTCAGGACATCGGTCGCGAGGCGTTTACGGAAAAGGTCTGGGAATGGAAAAATAAATACGGCGACGTGATCACCAACCAGATTCGTAAAGAGGGCCTCTCCGTTGACTGGACGCGGGAGCGGTTCACGATGGAGGACAGCCTTTCGAAAGCCGTTCGCAACGTGTTTATTCGTCTATACAAAGAAGGCTCGATATATCGGGGAACGCGGATCGTCAACTGGTGCCCACGGGACAAAACAGTGCTGTCCGATCTCGAAGTTAAAGAGGAAAAGGCTAGGGACGGCAAGCTATACTACTTACGGTACCCGCTGGCACAGCCGCCTGCGTCAGCTGGTGGTCAAGACTTTACAGCTACCTACGTTGATCTGGATTCAAGCGCTATGCCACCCGCTTACGCAGGCGGTTCTGCCTATATCGTTGTTGCGACTACCCGCCCCGAAACGATGCTCGGTGATACAGCCGTTGCCGTAAATCCCGACGATGATCGCTATAAAGACTTGATAGGCAAAACGATTGCGTTGCCGCTGACGAACCGTGAGATACCGATCATTGCCGACGATTATGTGGAGTCGGAGTTTGGAACCGGTGCCGTAAAGATTACGCCGGCCCACGATTCAAACGACTGGGAGATTGGAGAACGTCACAATCTGGAAAAGCTCGTCGTGATGAACATAGACGCCACGATGAATACGGCTGCCGGGCCTGATTTTGATGGGCTTGACCGCTTTGAAGCACGGACGAAGGTCATCGAAAAATTTGAAGAACTTGGGCTTTTGGTGAAGATCGAAGATTACGAGGTGACGCTGCCGCATTGTGAGCGGTGCAAAACGATCATCGAGCCGCTTCTGTCCGAACAGTGGTTTGCGAAAATGGGCGAGATGCGCGATCTTGCCTTGAAATTGTTACGAGAAGAGAATTCACCAAGGTTTTTCCCCGAAGTGCCGCACAAAAAGGTTTACACAATGTGGCTCGAAAACTTAAAGGATTGGACGATCTCCAGGCAGCTTTGGTGGGGCCATCAGATCCCGGCGTGGTATGACGCCGCAGGCAATATCTATGTCGCCCATACAAAAGAAGATGCCGTTGAGCAGGCCGGGACGCAAGAGCTTCGGCAGGACGAGGACGTTCTGGACACCTGGTTTTCATCTGCGTTGTGGCCGTTTTCAACACTCGGTTGGACCGGGCAGGAAGAGGTCCAAGGTCCAAGGTCCAACGTCCAAGGTCAAATAGGCGGTCCGGCTTTGGACTTCGGACCTGAAATTTCGGACCTACAGACGTTCTATCCAACCGATGTGCTTGTCACCGGTCGGGACATTATCCGGCTTTGGGTTTCGAGGATGGTCATGACGGGGATGAAATTCATCGGTGAAAAGCCGTTTGACGATGTAATTATTCACGGGACGGTTCTCGATAAAAACGGCCAGCGAATGTCGAAAACTAAGAATAACGGCATTGATCCGCTGGATATTTTCGCGAAATATGGCGTTGATGCGACGCGGATGACC
>JAYSZT010000034.1:0-12877 GCA_043737915.1 Acidobacteriota bacterium | reverse complement strand
GGCGACCTACCGGTTCCCGGGGACTTCGACGGCGACGGTAAGGCCGACATCGCGATCTATCGCCCGAATGCGGTCGGCGGAGGTCAATGGTGGATCCAGCGGAGTTCGACCGGAGTCGTGTTCGCCACGCAGTTCGGAGCCTCGACTGACAAAACCGTTCCCGGCGATTACACCGGCGACGGCAAAACTGACATCGCATTTTGGCGGCCCTCGACCGGCTTTTGGAACGTCTTACGCAGTGAAGATCTCAGCTTCTTCGCATTCCCATTCGGCACGACCGGTGACGTTCCGGTTCCCGGAGACTACGACGGCGATGGAAAATTCGACGCCGCCGTCTTCCGCCCATCAAACACAACCTGGTACGCCAACCGCTCGACCGCCGGTACGCTGATCCAACAATTCGGCTCAACCGGCGATATCCCGTTGCCTAATGCGTATGTAAGGTAAAGCAGAACCACCTGCGTAAGCGGTGGAACGACCTGCGACGTAAGAAACTTAACCGCAGATAAACTCAGAAGACGCAGATAGGAAAAAATTCTTATCTGCGTCTTCTGCGTTTATCTGCGGTTGAAATATCTTTCTAATAGTTCACGCCTCACCGAGCAATTACGAAAGGCATTGCGAAAGGGTATCTAAAAAGCCCGTCAGGCCTTGCGGCTTGACGGGCTTTCTGAGGAAACACGAATGTGACGATCAGGTTATGGTTTCGTCGTTAGGTTTGTCATAACTTCTGGACGAGCCATGGCTGGGCCTTGGACGACCGGAAGTGGCGTTTCTGTGCTGCGTGTCGAATTCGAAGGCGGGTTGCCCATCGGAACCGGCTGGAGGATCGACGACGGACGCTGAGCACCAGGATAAGGAACAGCACTCGTGTCAGGACGCGAAATTCGGGGCGTGATGAAAAACAAGATCTCGTTCGTATTACGCTGAACCGATTTACGCTTGAAGAGCTGACCCAGTAGAGGTATCCGCGAAAGTCCCGGTGTTCGGTCCTGATTCTCGCGTTCATCATCGAACAGGACGCCGCCGACTACAGTCGTACCGCCATCAGGAACTATCACCTGCGTCGTCATACTCTGTGTATTGATCGCCGGAGGAGCACCGCCCACGATCGACGCAGTTGAGCTGTTCTCCGCAACCACATCCAGTATAACTGTTCCGAGATCGGTGATCTGCGGCGTTATCTTCAGACGAAGCGGCACGTCAACGTAAGTTGTAGTTGCGACAACGGCACCACCCGCAGCAGCACCCGGCTGAACCGTGACGATGGGAATTTTGGAGCCGCTCTTAATCTCAGCGGATCGGTTGTTAAGGGTTGTCACACGTGGAGTCGCGATGACTTTCGCCTGTCCTTTCTGCTCACCGGCGGTGATCAGAGCACTGATCTGAGCCGTTCCGAAAATTCCCGTGGTCAAACCGATCGCGGTATTCGCGAGTTGTGACGCAAGGTTGCCATTCGGATTGCCTCCCGGCAAGTTAGCGGGAGCTCCCGTTGTCGGAAGAGTTCCGCCCTGGGCTCCGCTGCCGTTCTTTCCGAGTACCAGACCAGCAAGCTGGACACCGATATCACGGCTAAAGCTTCGTGTTGCGACGACGATTCGGGCTTCGATCTCAACCTGTGACTCTGGCTGGTCAAGGATCGCTACGAGCTGCTTGATCGCGGCTAAATTCGACGCAACGTCGGTGATGATGAGCGAATTGCTTCGCGGATCGACCTCGATCGAGCCACGTCGCGATAGACGCCGTTTGATGATCGGCAGCAAGCCGTCTCCGCCTGTGCTTCCGCCGCCGCCTGCCGATGCTGCTGAACCTTCGACATTCGTACCACTGGTGGTTCCGCCTTGGGCACCGCCGCCGGCAGCCGTCGCGTAGTTAAGTCGAATGAGCTCTGTATACAGCTCGGTCGTATCTAATCTGTTGTCTTGACGGGTGCGAAGGATCTCGCCTTCGTCGGCGAGTGTTTTCGAATCGGCGACCCGGAGGATATTTCCGTTGACCTGCGCTCCGAGTGACTGCGACTGCAGCACCGAATCAAGGGCGATGTTCCATGGAACTTCGCTGAGTTTGACCGTTACCGGCACTTCTTTGACCGAGCGGTCGATGACGAAGTTGATGCCGTACTGGTCCGTAATATAGCTAAGAATGTCCCGAATATCTGCATTCACGACGCTTAGATTGATCGGCTCACCGCGGAATCCGGCATCGCCGTATCGCAGGCCTTCTGACTTTGGATCCACCCGTTGGGCGGCAACTGTGATCACAAGCGACGTCGCGATCAGTAATGCAAATGCGGTTTTCTTTACCATTTTACCAAGATTAAGTAGAGAATTCATGTTTCCTCCGATGCAGATTGATCTTTCAGGGGGCAAAAGATCTGATTAAAAGTTTTCTTCAAAGTTAGATCGCAAGGATGAGCGATCGTAGAAAATGGGTTAGTTGTTCTTAGCGACCTTGACGGACTTTTTGGAGCCCCTCTTTTGCTTTGTCGAATCTTCGTTGGTCACTGGCGTCCGGTTCATTTCGTCGAGCGGTGACATCATATTCACCGGAGCGACGGGAACCGTCGGAGCGACAGCAACCTGGACCGTTTTGTCGGTGGCACCGGCCGGAGCCGTGCCCTCGATCTGTGCTCGCGTCGAAAACGACTGTAGTGGTTTGTTCTCGACGGACGCCACAAATTTACCGGGTCCAGTCTTGGTCACCTTGCGGAATACAAGTCTGTTTTCCTCGACCGCTACAAGCTGGCCATCGAAAAATTTCTCTCCCGGATAGATCGTGTATGAAAGCTTGATCGGCGTTGCCTCGACCATTGCGGCGTAACCGCGGGGCGTTTTGAAGATACCGGTTACGTTCATCTCGCTTAGGGTAAGAACGCTGGTCACCTTTGGCAGTACCTGTCCATTGGCGGCGGCCTGTTCGCGAAGCCGTTTGTAATACTCGATCCGCGCTTCGATGACTGGCGGCCCGAAGTTTACCGGTACAGCGGTCGTACCCATCGTCCCGGACTTACCCGTTCCGGTAGTGCCGGGCTTGGCCGGTTCCCGGACTCTCATATAGTTCGCTTTCGCGAAAGGATCACGCTGGGCGTTGACCTGGGAGAACTGTCCGCTGAGCAACACAAATGAGGCAGCGACCGCAGACAGGCAAGCGAGGCGTAGGATTGTCGATTTGTTCTTCATGGCTTTATATTTCTTTCAGAATTAAATTCCGGTGGTGATGGTCTTACTTAGCAGGAGGTGCGACAGGTACCGCGGCAGGCGCCGCACCTGGTGCAGGCACGGTTCCGGGTGCGGGGGCTGCACCTGGAGCAGGAACTCCGGGTTTAGCGTTCAAATCGGCCGGAGCCGCGTAGAAGGCTGTCAGCAAAAACTCTGCGTGTAGCGTTTTCGCATCGGATTGCTTATCAAGCTGCTTGATGCTGAAATCCGAGATCGAAACGATTCGCGGTAGTTTAGCCATACTGTCAAAGAAGGCTCGCAGGTTCGTAAAGTTACTGTCGACCTCGACCTTGACCGGTTTGGCCATGATCGTGTCCTGTTGCGAGTCTTCACCCGGAGCAAATCGCATTACGATCAGGCGACTGTCCCTGGCCGAGTCCTGGAGGCCTTGGAGTACATTCGTGATCTCACGCTGTTCCGGTAGCAATACTTTGAGCTCTTCGTATTCCGCAGCCTTACTGGCGTAGAGTGAGCGAAACTCGTTGATGCGCTGGGTCGCGAGGCGGGCCGCCTCATTCTTTTGCTGGAGAGCCGATACCTGATCGGTCAATGCCGCGATCTCAACCCTCGTTTCACTGGTAACGAAGTACCAGACGCCCGAGTAGACCAGAGCGGCGAACCCGACGAGGACCATAAGCTGGAATTGCCATTGCAGATTTTTTAGTTTGTCTAACATCGTAATTTACCTTTATGTGACTAGTTTTTGGCTATTTGCGGTGCTGGGGCAGCAGCAGGTGTGACTACGCTGGAAGCGGTCGTCGGCAGGTTGCTCGCACCGGCAGCTTTGGAAGGAGTATAGGCCGCCTTGATCGTGAAGTTTACGATCGCAAGCTTAGGAGCATCAGTCGTCGCATTCACTTTTTGCGGTGCTGCCTGATTCTGAACTTCGGCTCTTGTCGTCTCAATATTGAGATTCGAGAACAATCCGTTCGAGAACTCAAGACTTCGCCCAAATTGAGTGACCTGAGCTTCGTCCGGCGAATTGCCCTTGAACGTCAACTGATCACCCGTCTGCTCGACGCTCTCGAGATACAATCCCGGAACCATCGAAACGCGTTCCCTCATTGCTTCGAGTACTGCACTCGGGCCTGCCTGCGAGTTTCTGAGTTTCTTGATGGCTTCGATTCGCCCATCTATATTCTGGATCTTCGTCTCGAGCTCTTTTTGCTCGGCGATGACCACTGCGAGCTCGGATTCGATCCGTTTTTGCTCGGCGAGTTGAGCTTCGGCGTCGGTTTTTGCCATTTGTGTACTGATCACGTCCCACCCGATGACGGCTGAAAGCAAAGCAGTAATAACTAATGACATCACGACGAGTCTAGACGCAGGGCTGGCGATCTTTCGGTCAACCGCTGTGACCGCTCCGCTTTGCCGTTCAGTAACAGAATTTAATAAATTAATCTTGATCATTGTGGTTACACTCCCCTTATTGCAAGGCCTACTGCCACTGCCATTTCGGGCACGATCTCGCTGAGATATTCAGGGTCAAATTTCTTGTCGTCTACGCGGATATTGCGAAACGGATTGAGGATCTCGACGGGAAGTTCGAGCCGCTGTGAAAGCTCCTCAGACAATCCGGCCAGTTTCGAACCGCCGCCTGAGATAAGGATCTTTTGGACAACGGTGTCGTTGTCTTCGGTGGTTGCACGATAGAAATCGAATGTTTTCTGTATTTCCATCGCCACGATCTCGGTCACATTGTTCATCAAAGGCTCGATGGATTTTACCTCGACGCCTTCGACGCCATCGTTGACACCGCGTTTGACGGCCTCTGCCTGTTGAAAGTTAAGGCCCAGGCTACGTTGCAGCACGTCCGTGAACTGACTGCCGCCAACCGTGATGTCTCGCGTAAACAGCGAACGTGTTCCTTTCACGATATTGACGTTCATCGTCGATGCTCCGATGTTCAGGAGCGTTACGACGTCGTTGTCAGTCGGATTGTAGTTGGCTTCGTAGCAGTTTTGCAGGGCGAATGTATCGACGTCGATGACGACTGCCGTTTTGCCGGCAAGCTGGATCGCCTGCTTAATATTGTCTATTCGCTCGCGTTTGCACGCAGCGATCAAAACGTTTGTCGAATCGCTGGTTTCTGACGTCACCTGATAGTCAAGGCTGACATCGGCGAGATCATATGGAATGTGCTCTTCAGCATGCCAGTCGATCGACTCTTCGAGTTCCTCGCGGCTCATGTGCGGGAGCACAATATTCTTTATAATGACGCTGTGTCCGCTCACTCCGGTCACGACCTGTGTGGACGTGATCTGGTGATTGTTGCAGACACTTTGGATGACGTCTGAGACGACGTTCAACTCCATTATCTGACCGTCAATGATGGTATCCCCCGGCAGATTTTCAAATCCGAGACTGACCAAATTCAGATTGTTTGCTTTGCCTTCAAGTTCGACGATCTTGATCGAACTTGAGCCAATATCCAAACCGGCAACGCTTTTCTTCTTACCGAACAGCATTTTTTTATTGCTCCTTATTAACTTTCACGTCGTTATGTCTCAAGCTTCTAAGATAATTACGGGGTGGTTTGGGCTTGGCGTTTTCGGAAGATAAGTGCCACCTTCTCAAATTAACGCGTAGTCTGGACAATCAAGTGATAGGCCTGTTTGTTTAGCAGTGCCAAGAACCCGAGTCATTCCCGATGGATTTGATCACGACCCGTGACCGTTTGAATCAATGTATCTAAGAAAATTAAGTCGCATCTGGTGGCGAAGGGCGTGAGACCCGACTGGTCTGCACTCTTTAGAATTTACAGGAATGAGCAACTGGTGTCAACACTTTTTTACGTTGTTTAACGCAAATAAATTGAAATTTATTCAAGATGACCGTATTGATTGGTCAAAATGAACGATTCCAGTACGTTATTTTTGAAAAATGGGAGTGTTTTTGCCATGATTCAATGGCGCAAAACGATCTGATCTGACGTGATATCGGACTATTTTCTTTATTTGTTTAACTCCATTCGGGCGACAGATTCGAGGTGAACCTCGTCCGGACCGTCAGCCAACCTTAGGGAACGTGCATAGATCCACGCCTGAGCAAGCGGAAAGTCCTGGCAAACGCCTCCGCCGCCATGCACCTGGATCGAGCGATCGATCACCTGTAGGGCCATGTTTGGGACAATAGCCTTGATCATCGCGATCTCGCGGCGGGCGGCTTTGTTTCCGCTCGTGTCCATCATCCATGCAGTTTTGAGCACCAACAGCCGGGCCTGATCGATCGCGAGTCGCGACTCAGCGATCCATTGGCGGATCACGCCCTGATCGGCGACCGGTTTGCCAAAGGCGACGCGAGCCTTTGCCCGCGAGCACATCAGCTCAAGTGAGCGTTCAGCAACGCCAATGAGTCGCATACAATGATGCACCCGCCCGGGCCCGAGCCTTCCCTGCGCGATCTCAAAACCGCGTCCCTCGCCGAGCAGCAAATTCTCTTTCGGAACTCGTACATCCGTAAACGTGATCTCAGCGTGTCCATTTGGAGCGTCATCGTAGCCGAACACGTTCAATATCCGTTCGACCTTTACGCCGCTCGCGTCCATCGGAACGAGGATCATAGATTGTTGCAGATGCTTAGCGGCTTGCGGGTCGGTCTTGCCCATGAATATCGACAGCTTGCAACGCTCGTCACCGGCACCCGTCGACCACCATTTACGGCCATTCAGAATATAATCGTCCCCGTCTCTCTCGATCGTCGAGCAGATATTCGTCGCATCCGACGAAGCCACGTCAGGCTCGGTCATCGAAAAACACGAGCGGATCGAGCCGTTGAGCAGAGGTTCCAGCCATTTAGCTTTCTGCTCCTCAGTTCCATATAGATGAAGAACCTCCATGTTCCCGGTATCCGGAGCCGAACAATTGAATACCTCCGAAGCCCACGTGACTCGCCCCATGATCTCAGCCAAGGAAGCGTACTCCAGATTGGTCAGCCCCGATTCGCTCGGCAAAAACAGATTCCACAATCCCGCGGCCTTCGCCTTCGCTTTCAGTTCCTCAATCAACTTCGAAGGCTGCCATCGGTCGCCGGAATTTATCTCGTCGACATACTTTTGCTCGTTCGGATAAACACTTTCATCCATAAATGCAGAAAGTGACATCCGAAGGTCTGACGTTTTGTTCGAATAGTTAAAATCCATTATTTTCGATAGGTTACCACAAATCCCGACACAAACCTTTTTGCCTAGTCTTAGCAGATTGAAGTTAATTTTTTGAAGAGATAATATTTAGGCGTCCCCTCGTATTTTACGAAAGCCTCCAACGGCAGGTTCTATTTTCCTAAGTTTTTTGTAGAATCAAACCATGCAGGAAACCAGAGAAATGCGGCCGGGCGAAGAGATAGAAATTGAGCGTCTCGCCGAGTATTTGCATCTTGCGCTTGATGCTTTGCTCGGTGAAGTCGCGGTCACGCAATTCCCTGCCGGTAGTTCAAATCTAACCTATCTCGTAAGCATCGGTGAGGCAGAGTACGTGCTCCGCCGTCCACCGTTCGGCAACACGGTCAAATCGGCCCACGACATGAGGCGCGAATTCAACGTTCTCTCCAAACTCTCTGCAGTTTACAAAAGCGCGCCAAGACCGCTGATTTTCTGTGAGGACGAAGCTGTCATAGGTTCCGAGTTTTATCTGATGGAGCGGCGTAATGGTCTGGTCATTCGCGGGCGTTCGCCGAAAGAGCTCGAGGATTCGCCGGAGTTGCAACATAACGTCTGCAAAAGTTTTATCCAAAACCTGGCGGATCTTCACTCACTCGATTACAAAGCCGCCGGTCTCAGCGATCTCGGAAAACCGGAGGGCTACGCACGACGCCAAGTCGAGGGTTGGACAAAGCGATACTTCACCGCGAAGACCGACGAATGGGTCCAGCTTGAAAAGGCGATCGAATGGCTTAACCAGAACCTTCCCGCCGACATCGGCGCGACGCTTGTCCACAACGATTACAAATTCGATAACGTCATGCTTGACCCCGAACACCTGACACGGATAACCGCCGTTCTCGACTGGGAAATGGTCACGGTCGGCGACCCGTTGATGGATCTCGGCACAACGCTTGGGTATTGGATGTCACGCGAGGCTGGCGACGAATTACTAAACATGCCGTTCAACCCGCGTGTGCTGATGGAAAATATCTCACGACAAGACCTCGTCAATATGTATGCCGCGGCATCCGGCCGCGACGTTTCAAACATTTTATTTTACTACGTCTTCGGCACCTTCAAGATCGCCGTCATCGCCCAGCAGATTTACGCGAGATACGTTCGAGGCTTCACCAGGGACGCAAGATTTGCCACATTCAACAAATTCGTCGCCGCCCTTGGCCAAATTGCCGATACCGCCATCGAACGCGGATCGATTTGATCTTTGAAAATTTATACTATGGCTTACTTTTCCGGATCTGTCGTTTTGGCCTCGTCTTTTTCGACATGAACCCAGATAAATTCACCTTTACCGGTATCGATAATACTACTCGTGCTTTTTGCGTTATCGATAAAGATCTTGGTGAAATATGGCTTGTAGTACCACACAAAAAAGATCGCGCCCAAATTTGGCTTTTCGAGTTCGCGAAAATTCAGCCATATCTCACGAGGCGGCGAGGACTTGAATCCGAGAAAATTCGGCTTAAAGTAGCTTTCTTCTTTAAGTATTTTCGTCCCGGTCGAATCGATCGAGTAATACGCCTCGCCGCCGTAAACGGCGGTGCCATCAGGCTGAAATGCCGGAAGCATCCAGACACCAAAAGTTCCGTTCGGTTCTTTGCGAATATATTGGTTGAAACGGGGAGAACCATCCGGTATCGAAGTTAGTAGTTTAGATTTCGCCGTGGCCAGTGCAATAGCGTGGGTATCAAGGATCTTAGAATCAAATGATTCGACGGAGCGGGTCACCTTGGAAGCGGGACCAAAAGTGTAGTGGAATACGGCTTGAAACTTTGCTTCAGTGAGTTTCCCGTAAAACGCGTGCCACTTTTTCTTTGCGTCCTGCAAGCAAAACCACTCGGAACCAAGCTTGGCGATTTCGGTTTTAGCTTCGGTCATTACGACATCCGAGGTTTTCCATGCAACCTCGTCGTACTCGACAAGCCACTGAACGATCTCGAACTTCTTGCTGAAATCGGCGGTGTCAAATTTTGGCCCTTCGGGCTTTGGCTTTTGTGCAATTGCAAGAGAAGCCAATATCAAAATGGTCAGAAGGCTAAGAAAGATAGTTGAACTCGTTCGGAATAAACTGTGGGACATATTTTTCTCCTTTAAGTATGTTAACTCGAGGCCGTCCGCTCACGCCAGCTTTGGGCTGGGCCGCCGGCATCGACGCGGACCATTTCGATGGCTCCGGGTGACGGGCAGACGAGGGCGCAGAGGTTGCAGCCGACGCATTCTTCTTCGATGACGAATGGGTAGCGTTTGCCGTCGACCTCGCGAAATTCGAAGCTCTGGTGGGCGCCGTCTTCGCAGGCGACGTAGCAAAGATTGCACTGGATGCATTTCTCGTTATTGACGCGGGCTTTGACGTCGTAATTAAGGTCGAGATTTCCCCAATCCGTGATGCGGCTGACAGATCTGCCGACGATGTCATTCACCGAGGCAAAACCTTTGTCGTCAAGATAATTATTCAGCCCATCGATCATGTCCTCGACGATGCGATAGCCGTAATGCATCACCGCCGTACAGACCTGCACATTGCTCGCACCAAGGAGCATGAATTCGACAGCGTCGCGCCACGTATTGATGCCGCCAATGCCAGAAATCGGAATGTCGAACTCGGCATCCCGTGCGAGCTCGGAAACCATATTTAGTGCGATCGGTTTGACCGCCGTACCGCAGTAACCGCCATGCGAGGCCATGCCGTTGACGTTCGGGTACGGGATCATAGTTTCAACATCGACGCCCATCACCGAGTTGATCGTATTTATCAGAGAAACCGCATCCGCACCGCCCTTTTGTGCGGCACGCCCGGGCGGCACGATGTGCGTCACATTCGGCGTGAGTTTGACGATCACCGGCAGATCCGAGACCTCTTTGACCCACTCGGTCACCATGCAGGTATATTCCGGCACCTGCCCCATCGCTGCTCCCATTCCGCGTTCAGACATTCCGTGTGGGCAGCCGAAATTAAGCTCAAAACCATCACAGCCCGTGTCCTGCGTCCGCTTCACGATCTCGTGCCAAGCCTCGCGCTTCGACTCGACCATTAGGCTTGCAATAAGGGCATGATCCGGATATTTCTTTTTACACTCGTAAATTTCTTTAAGATTGATCTCCAGCGAACGATCCGTAATGAGCTCAATATTGTTAAGCCCGATCATCCGCAACGCACCTTGGTCAAGCGACGCCAGCCGCGACGAGACGTTTGTGATAGGCTCACCCAAAGTCTTCCACACAGCCCCGCCCCAACCAGCCTCAAACGCCCGCTCCACCATCGACCCCATATTAGTCGGCGGCGCCGATGCCAGCCAGAATGGATTTGGAGAGCTTATACTCGCGAAATTTGAAGTGAGATCTGCCATAGTGCTTATCCTTTTACCGCCTCTATCACAGAGAATGGCGATGGAGTCGGGACTACCCGGTTCAATCTGAAGCCGGCCTGCTCGAACAAGCTGGCGAATTCAGCTTCGGTCCGCTCTATACCGCCCGGCAGCGTCAGCATCTCCAGGTCCAACACTTTGCTCGGGTGAGACTCATCACCCGGAGGAACGACCATTTCGACCAGAAGGAGTTTGCCATCGCCAGTCATGGCACGGTTTATATTTTTCATTATCAGAACTGCTCGTTCGTCATCCCAGTCATGGATGATGTGCTTCATAATGTAAGCGTCCGCCGACGGCACCTCTTTAAAGAAATCTCCGGTTGCGGTTTCGACACGATCCGCTACGCCCTGTCCCTCGAGCATCTCTCCGGCCCCATCGATCACGTGGCCGAGGTCGAACAGAACGCCTGTCAGAGCTGGGTTCGCCCTAAGTATCTGGGAGAGGAGGAACCCGTGGCCTCCGGCGATATCGGCAAGTACCTTGATGCCCGAAAAATCGTACGCCTGAACGATGCCCGGAGCCGCGAACGAGCTCATATCGGTCATCGCCTTGTTGAAGAGCTCTGATTCCGCCTCATTTTTTGCGAACCACGCAAAGATCGGATCACCCAAGGTCCTGTCAAACGCAACTTCTCCGGTTTGGGCACTGTACAGCATGTTTCCCCAGACTGCGAAATGCCACGGTTCGCCCAGGAAAGCGATCATGCTTTGCATCGAACCTGGAACATCAGCTCGGATCACTTCTGAGAGAGGGGTATTCTGAAATGTTTTCTCAGAGATCTCCGAAAAGACCCCGGTCGATGCCAGGGCTCGTAAGATCCGATAGATCGAACGTTCGTGACTGGCGGTAGCCAAGGCGATCTCATTAGCGGTCTTTGGCCCGTCATTCAAAACGTCGGCTATGCCGAGCTTTGCCGCAACGCCGAGCGCCTGCGAGATCATGGCGGACATTGCCATCTGGAGTATTACAGCCTGTGGGGGCGGGCTTGTCTGAGTATGTTGTTCCATCTAATTGACCTCCGTGTTTTCTGTATGCTTTCGGATGAATTTCAATGATGATCCGCGAAATCGCGGATGATGGGTCTTACTACGGCCCCCGCAAATTCTACCTTTTGACCCGTGATCGATTCGTGGATTCCCTGCGCCGCGTGTTTGCCCATTTGCGAAGCATCAACTGCCTCGGCACCGCCGTTGGCGCAGTCGCCGCCGGCGAAGATCTTTGGGTTTGAGGTTTGTAGTTGATCATTGACGACAACGCGTCCTTTCTCGTCGACGTTGACGCCGAAAATGTCGGTGAAGAAAGAGACCATTTTTTGCTGTCCGATGGCTTTGATGACCATGTCGCAATCGATCCTGAATTCGCTACCGTCGGCGTTTCGCAAACCCAAGCCAGTAACGTTAGAAATACCGTCGATCTCTATAGGAGACGTTTGCCAAAGAAATTCGACGCCATCCTTGTGGGCAAGTTCGAGTTCGTATTCGTAGGCTGGAGCGTCTTTTTCGGTGCGGCGGTAAATTAGGATCACCCTTTCCGCACCGAGCCGCTTTGCCTGTGTGACGGCGTCGATGGCGGTATTGCCGGCACCGATGACGGCGACCGTTCTGCCAAGCGGAATGTTTTTCCAGTCGCGGGTCTTTATCTTCTCAATGAAATCCAAAGCATCGTAAACGCCATCGAGGTCTTCGCCGGGGATGTTGAGTTTGTTTGTTTCGCCGAGTCCGGTCGCCAAGAAGATCGCATCGTGCTCCGCCTCCAATTCGCTAAACGCGATCTGCGTTGGCGATTCAGCAGATAAGACGATCTCGGTCTTGGTCTTAAACTCGACACCGAGCCTTCGGATCTGATCGACCTCGGCAAGCGAGACGCTTTTCGGCATTTTATATTCTGCCATGCCGTAGGTGTCAAGGCCGCCAGCCTGTTCGCGGCGTTCGTAAACGGTCACGTCATAGCCGAGCCGAGCGAGATAAGCCGCACAAGAAAGCCCCGCCGGGCCGGAACCGATAATGCCGACAGACTTGCCGTTAGATTCGCCTTTTGTAAAGATCTGCTTCCCGCTTATCAGAGCGTAGTCGGTCGCATATCGCTGCAGCCGTCCGATCTCGATAGGCTTCTTGATGAGAGTTTTCTCGACA
>JAYSZT010000033.1:0-25117 GCA_043737915.1 Acidobacteriota bacterium | reverse complement strand
GGGCTCGAGCGGCGTGATGAATGAAAAGGACGCAGCGTACGTGACGGCGACGATAAAAGTACGCGGATTAAGGCCGAGCGCAACGGCGGCTTTGACGGCGACCGGCAAGACGACCAATGCTGCCGCCTGATTCGACATCGGCTGGGTCAGGGCGACGGTGAGCACGAAAAACCCGGCGAGCACTGCACCGCCGCCGTACTGACCAAAATACGTCGTTATCAATCCGGCGAGATATTTGTCGGCTCCCGTACTTTCCATCGCCGCTCCGAAGCTCATCATGCACGCGATGAGAACGACCAGGCGAAAGTCGATCAGGGAATACATTTCGCCGTAACGAATCGTCTTGGTCGCAAGCAGGACTATCACGCCGCTCAAAACGCAGATCGCGAGCGGAATGTCATAGCCGAACATGAGCTTCGACAGCGAAAGACCGAGAAACAGACCGAACGCGGCGACCGCCCATTTGCGTTTGTCGATACGCATATTCCCCGTCGCAGTATCCTCAAGAACGAGTAACTCTCTCTCGTTTAACAGGGTCGAGATGCCGTCGCGTTTCCCTTGGACGAGCAAAACGTCCCCGAAAATAAATTTCACATCGCTCAACTTATCGATCAGCGTTTCGCCGTGACGATTTACAGCTAAAACGGTCAGATCGAAGGTTTGGCGAAATCTTAATGTTTTCAGCGTTTGGCCCACGAGCCGCGAATCTCTCATGATCATCAGCTCAAAAAGCTCGACGTCCTCACCTTCGAGCTGGGTGTCGCTGAGCATAAAATCAGGCTTGATCTCGAGGCCGACCTCTTCTTTAATGCGCAGAATGTCGCTGATGGTGCCTTCGACGATCAGAGAATCGCGGCGCTGAAAGCGTTCGCTCAGACCCGGCGCCGTGATCCGAACGCCGTCGCGGATGATACCTAGAACGTTGAGCTCGAGGTCTGAATTTATTTTGGATTCGGCAAGCGTCAGGCCGACGAGCGGCGAATCGGGTAGGACGATGAGCTCGGAGATGTATTCGCGGATCTTATACTGGTCGGTTAAAGAGTCTTCGCCGCCGCGGCTCGGCAGCATCCGTCGACCGACAAAAAGCATATAGATCATGCCGACCGCAAATGTAATGATCCCGACCGGAGCAAGCTCGAACATCGAGAACGGCTCCTGGCCGTAACGGACGATCGCTCCGCTAACGGCGAGGTTGGTCGACGTGCCGATCAGCGTACAACTGCCGCCGAGGATCGCGCCGAAGGCGAGCGGCATCAGCAATTTTGACGGCGGAATTTTTGCCTTGGCGGCGAGGCCGAGTACGACCGGCAGAAACATCGCGGTCGTCGTCGTATTTTTTAGAACGCATGCTCCCAACGCGGCGGCGAGCATGATGAGTGCCGTCAGGACGAATTCACTGTCACCCGCGATCTTATGCATTCGTCGGCCGAGCAGATCGACAAGACCTGTTTTAATCAATCCGCCGACGAGCAGAAAAAGTCCGCCGATAGTGATAATAACGTCGTTGCCAAATCCCGCGACCGCCTCCTGAACCGTCAAAACGCGCGTCAGCACAAGGCCCATCACCAGCAGAATACCGATCACATCGACGGGCAGCTTCTCACTCGCGAACAGGGCGATCGCGACTAGCAGCATTACAAGTGTGATCGCTATATCAGGAGTCATCGTGTGCAAAGGATAGCGGATTTAGAGTTCCATTAGCAATAAAAAAAGGCGGAAGTGTAACTAGCACATCATATGTCATGTTTTGCGAACGTTATCACTAAGACCGGCACTTTTCGAAGAGTCGCGAGTATTTCTAATCGACAGTTGCGAATTTCGCGAGGTAATTTCAGAATAAATGATTGACCATCGCCAATGAATAACGACGAACAGCCAAGTGAACACTTATCTTTCCTTCGTCGCCCGCTGCAATTCCTGGCGGACGTCGGAGTGCTTTGCGTGGCGTTCTTTGTTTCTTATCTTCCGGCGGTCAATATTCAGGTCGGTGAGTTTTATGCCGACACGGCACTGACTCAACTTCCGTTTGTTCTAGTCGTTCAAATATCCGCATTATTTCTCGTGGGAGCCTATTCGCTGATATGGCGCTATGTCAGCATCGAAGACATTCGGGTTTTTCTAAAGGCCGCAGCGATCTCCTGCCTTGTATTGGTCGCATTTCGTTTTCTGCTCATCTTTACCCAATTTAACCTTTGGCAGGTGCCGGTTTCGGTTATCCTCATCGACACGATAATTGCCTTTGGCGGATTGCTCGCGTTGCGTATTTTGCGGCGTTTTTTTTACGAACTTAATGAAAAAAGCTCAAGGGTTGAAGGACGGCGGCGGGTAAAGCAGAAGCCCACGTTACTCGTCGGTGCCGGACGAATGGGAGCGACCTTGGCCAAGGAAATGGTCGGGCGTTTCGCTGCGGAACTGGACATTCGCGGCTTTGTTGATGACGACCCGGGCAAACGCGGCGGCAGTGTTAATCGGATCAAGGTTTTGGGAACAACGAAAGATCTCGCGAGGTTGGTTCGCGAATTTGAGATCGAACAGGTCGTCATCGCCATCGACCAAGCCCAGGGAAAAGAGATACGCCGGATAATGGACGTTTGTGCCTCGATCCCGGTCAAGGCGAGGATCGTTCCGAGTCTCGATGAGATTGCGAGCGGCCGCGTCTCGGTCAGTCGGATCCGCGACGTCCAGATCGAAGATCTATTGGGCCGCGAACCGGTTGAGCTCGACGATCAAAACCTGCACGAATTTCTGACAGGAAAAACAGTGATGGTTACTGGTGCGGGTGGGTCGATAGGTTCGGAATTGGTGCGTCAGGTCACTAACTATCAGCCGAAAAAGATACTACTTGTCGAGCGTGCCGAATATTTTCTCTTCGAGATCGGACGCGAACTCGCCGCCGATTTCGCCGATATTAACTGCATTCCGCTGATAGCCGACGTCTGTGACGAACCGAGAATGCGGGAGATATTCGAGCAGTTTCGTCCCGAGGTCATCTTTCACGCGGCCGCGCACAAACATGTTCCGCTGATGGAGCAAAATCCTGCCGAGGCGATCAAGAATAACGTATTTGCGACTCGCCAGTTGGCGACGATCGCGGGCGAATTCGGCGTCGCGGATTTCGTCATGATCTCTACCGACAAAGCCGTCAACCCGACGTCGATAATGGGTGCATCTAAGCGTATTGCTGAGATCGTCGTCCAGGAGCTGGATGAGATCTATCCGACGAATTACATCGCCGTTCGGTTCGGCAATGTTTTAGGGTCGGCCGGTTCGGTCGTGCCGATCTTCCGCGAACAAATACAAAAGGGCGAACCCATAACCGTCACTCACAAGGACATGACGCGTTATTTTATGACCATTCCCGAGGCCTCGCAACTGGTTTTGCAAGCCGGTGCCCTGGGCGAGGGCGGCGAGATCTTCATCCTTGATATGGGTCATCCAGTCAAGATCCTCGATCTCGCCGAAGACATGATCCGGCTGTCGGGCCTCACGCCGTACGAAGACATCGACATCAGGTTTACAGGTATTCGTAACGGCGAAAAGCTTTTTGAGGAACTAGAGATAACCGGAGAAAATCTGGTAAAAACGAAAAACCCTAAAATATTTATCGGAAAGATCGCTACCTATTCAAAGTCCGATGTCGAACGGATCCTGGTCGAATTCAGATCTGCGGTGATCGCGAATAGCGAAGCAGATATCCGGCGACTCCTTAATGAATTCCTACCGGAGGCAACAATTTCGGTAACGGGGAAAGCTGCGGCGGCAGAGAAATAATTGAATCATGGCAATACTCGTCACCGGCGGAGCCGGCTACATAGGCAGCGTCGTCGTCGAAGACCTGCGAAACAAGGGCGAAACTCCAGTCGTCATTGACAACCTCGTTTACGGACATCGCACTTCGATCCACGACAGCGTACCGTTTTACGAGGGAAATATCGGCGATCAGGAACTGCTTCGACGTATTCTCAGCGAACACAAGATCGACGAATGCATGCACTTTTCGGCCTACGCTTACGTTGGTGAATCCGTTGACGATCCACAAAAATACTTCAAAAATAACTTCATCGAAACATTAAAACTACTCGAAGTTTTGATGGAGCACGAGGTGAAACAAATTGTGTTCTCGTCAACCTGTGCGACGTACGGCGAACCTCAATACACGCCCATCGATGAATTACATCCACAAAAACCAGCCAACCCATACGGGTGGACGAAATTTATGATCGAGCGGGTTCTCGAATCGTACGATCTTGCTTACGGATTAAAATTTGTCACATTGAGATACTTCAACGCGTGCGGGGCAGCAGGAGATTGCGGGGAACACCACGATCCGGAGACGCATATTATTCCGCTTGTCCTGTTCGCCGCTCAGGGCAAAATTCCACATGTTTCTGTCTTTGGCGACGACTATCCGACACCTGATGGCACGGCGATTCGCGACTATATTCACGTTTCTGACCTGAGCCAGGCCCACCTGCTCGCCCTTGATCATTTGCGTGCCGGAAAGAGATCAGAATTTATCAACCTCGGTAATGGAAACGGCTATTCAGTAAATGAAGTCATCGAAACTGCCCGCCGCGTGACCGGCCTGCCTATCGAGGCAAAGATGGCTCCACGCCGGCCGGGTGACCCGTCAAAACTCGTCGCTGACGCCTCCAAGGCGAAGGAGATCCTGGGTTGGGATCCGCAGTATGCGAGGATCGAAACCATCATCGAAAGTGCTTGGGAATGGCATCAGAAAAATGAATCAGGTTATCCAGTATGAATAGCTCAACCGTAACAAAAAATCGAATTTCGAGAAAAGCTGCAAGTTTCACCGAATCGGTGATCCGCGAGATGACGCGTGAAGCGATGAAATACGGGGCAGTGAATCTCGGTCAGGGATTTCCCGATTTTGCGGCTCCGGAGGATATTAAACAAAAAGCGATGGCGGCGATCGCGGCCGATCATAATCAATACGCGATCACCTGGGGCGTCAAAGACTTTCGGGACGCGATCGCGAAAAAGACGATGTGGTTTTTGGGCATGGATGTCGATCCCGAGACTGAAATAACGGTTACGTGCGGCTCGACGGAGGGAATGATCGCGGCGATGATGGCGACGGTCGACCCGACCGAAGAGGTTGTGGTTTTCGAGCCGTTCTACGAAAACTATGCCCCTGACGCGATCCTATCGGATGCGACACCGCGACACGTTCCGCTCTATCGTACGAACAACGGGTTTATGTTTGACCGGGAAGAACTTCGCTCGGCATTTAACGAGCGAACGAAAGCCATCATCATCTGTAACCCAAATAATCCGACCGGAAAGGTATTCACTCGCGAAGAGCTTGAGTTCATCGCCGATCTTTGCAAGGAGTTTGATGTATTGTGTTTTACAGATGAGATCTATGAGCACATCATCTACGATTCAAAGCCGGATGATGATCCGTTTGAGCATATTTGCATGGCGAAAATTGAGGGTATGCGTGATCGGACGGTGGTTGTAAATTCGCTATCGAAAACCTACTCGGTCACCGGTTGGCGCGTCGGTTACGTGATCGCACCGCCCGATATCACGGCCGCGATCCGCAAGGTACATGATTTTTTAACCGTCGGCGCGGCCAATCCGCTGCAGCACGCAGGTGCGTATGCGTTGACTCTGCCGCCCGACTATTACGAAGTTCTGCAGGGTGAATATCAGAAGAAACGCGACTATATAGTGCCGGTTTTGCAGAACGTGGGATTCAATTGCGATATGCCCGCCGGAGCCTATTACGTGATGGCGGACATTAGCGATTTTGGGTTTGCGAACGACATGGAATTTACGAAACACCTGATCCGTGAGATCGGCGTTGCGGTCGTGCCGGGTTCGTCTTTTTATCACGACAAATCTCTCGGCTCGCAGATCGTGCGGTTCTGCTTCTGCAAAAAAGACGAAACTTTAGAAGCGGCCGCCGAACGATTAGCAAAACTCTCACGTGGTTAGTTGTTCGATGATCGTGATCTAAAGGTTGGTTCAGGTGTCGATCAAGCCTTTTTCAAAGCCTCTTTCGCCAGTTCGTTCGCCCGGTTGCTGAAATCTCTTGCCTTTTCCATTATTGTCCGATAGTTTTCGTCACGGGTTTTGAACTCAAGTTTGACCTTGTCCCGTAATGCAGCATTTTTCGGATCGTAATTGTCACGCAAGGTGCGGGCGGCCATGCGGTAATTTTCAAAGGCCTCAAGTTGCAGTTTTAGTGATTCCTCTTTCAAACGCAGATATTCTCGGTAGTCATCGTTGATCTGCATCTCCTGCGCCTTTTGGATCTTTTCAACCGCCGAGTTTCCAAACGCGGCCCCATCATTGATGAGGTAAACGACGTCGTCCGCTATCTTCTTCGCTGCGACGGCGTCATTTTTCTCCATCGCCGCCTTTAGCTCCTCGCGTTTACTTTCGTTCTGCTCGTGCAGAACCTTGATCTTGGTCAGATCCTGGTTTGCCTCGGCTACGACCTTTGCCGCTTCATCCGTCTCGTCCGTCGGCCCAAGAATACTGATCGGCCCGACACCGGAACTCTTACACCCTGAGAACAAACAGGCGCATAAAATTAGGCCCGTCACGACCATTCGGCAAGCAAGTATATTGTTCGATAGAGCTGCCATGATCCAACTAATATTCTATCAAGAATATATCAGACTATATCAACCGAAAATCCGTACCGCTTCCCCGTCGCCAGATAAAACCGTCCAAGACGTAGTGTGTGAGTTGGGGCAAAGCGAGCAGGGGAACGAGGTACACTTTCAGCGTCTGCCAATCCCAATCGCTACCGAACAACCACTGCTTCTCATGCCACACGCCTCGGTGCCAAAATATTTCCTCGATATAGGCCAAAGCCCAAAGTGTCGCTAAAAAAATGAATATATTCTGTGAAAGCGTTCGGTAGACACCGCTCGTCGATTCACGCCGAAACCGGGCGTAAAAATAGATCAACGCAAAATAAGGAACGCCGTGGATGATAATATTCGTGACCGTGAAGGCGTAGTCCGAGTTGAAATATACAATGCCGAGATACCAGCAAAACGCCGTCGTCGCGACCACGATATCTTTACCAATATTGAGAAAACCGTGTCGAAAGTACTGATAGATCGATTTTGCGAAATAAGATATTAGGGCGAGAACATAGACCGGAAATAAGATTGTCTCGGTCATCTTCGGCAGCGAAATAAAATCGTTCTGAACGAACCACTCAAAACTACGCGGGAGGCTCGTCATCCAAAATACGAGCGGGTAGATACTCGCGAGGTAAACGGCCGCAGCATCTATCCACCAAGTCAACCGATCGGTTTCACCTAACTTTCTACGATAAAGGGCGACCCAGCCATACTGCTGACGGACAAAATGAAAGACCGCGATCGCCGCCAAAACCTTCCAAAACAACAGATCGCCCTCTGAATAAAGAGCAACTCCGAGAGCGTACCCGAAAACCGGCACAAGCAGATAAAGCCAAAAACGCCGCTTGAACTCTTCCTTGTCGAAATATACCCGGAAACTCGTCGACCAGACGTGGGCGACATCTATAAAAAGCACTGCCGAAACCCAAGTCCACTCCGGCGAATCTCCATCGAGCACGCCCAACTGAGAACCGACCGCAAGCAATACGAGCGACAAAACGGCGCTACCTAAGAACACCGTTAGATCGATCGAACGGGAAAAAAGCCAGTAATTTGGTTGTTGCAGTGTGGCGTCCATTAAAAAGGGTCACGCACTTGAGATAAAACTACTTACCCACGAGGCTATTAATTCCCATTACCTCGCCTGCCGCCCTTAGTCCATGATAGAACGCTTCTTCGAAAAGAGCGACGCCACTGAGATCCGCGTGGGCGAAGTGGATATTCCGGTATGGTTTTACGGCCTGGTCTCGAATACCGCTCCAGATGAAATCTGGCCGCGGTGAGATCATCGCGTGTCCCCAACGCATTACATCCAACCGCTCGGTAAGCTCATAAATATCTGGATGCGCGCGCGACAGATCAGTGAGGCAAACGTCGGCGAGTTGTTTCCAATCGTAGTTGAAGAGGGTCGTGCGTCCGTTCGGGTCTTCGCACATCGGATAATAATATGTGAGAATCGTCGGTCCATAATCAATTCCCTTCTGGTGGGTCGCGGTCACGTAGCCGAGACTTTTACTGTCGTATAAAACGTTATCCCAAGAAAGCGGAAAATCTTTCGTGAAGCGCGGTTTAGGCCGATCTTTGAGAAACAAATTAGCTACGAACCAAGCATTATGTTGAAACTCGGCAGCATTAAAAGGCGGGGCCTCGCGAAATCCGCGAATTACCCAAGGCGTCGTAAAGATCGGCGATGCGTAGATCGCCTTTTCGCAGTGAAATCCGCGGACCTCGCCGTTATCGAGACAGATCACATCGACGCCCTTATTCGTGGGCACAACAGAAACTACTATCTGCGACCAACGAATATTGTCCTTAACCTGACTGAAAAAATGCTCGACAAATTGCCCGTTGCCGTGGGGGCAAGTGATGAATGGTTGCGAGTCAGATCCACTTTTTCTTACACGCGAGCAAAAATAGAAAAGCCCGACCCATGCCGAAGCCTGATCGAGCTTCAATCCGTAATCATCCCGCGTTGCATAATCGCAGTACCACAGGAGGCGTTCTGACGTGAATCCTTTTTGTCTCAGCCACTCGGCAAAAGAAATTCTATCGAGTGCTGTAACCTCGGCGTCCGTCGAGCAGATAGCCAGTGGCACAACAAACGCCCGTTTGCCGGACCTGTCACGCCAGTTTACCCATTCATCGATCTGCCGATGAAACTCGGCAAATTGAACCTTATCTTCATCACTGGCGCCGACTGCGAGATACAAACCCTCATACCATCGCCCTTTGTAGAAGACTCGTTCCTCCGGTTCGCGGCACAAGAACTGTTCCTTCACCAGGATCTCGCCATCAGGCGTCCGGCCGTCCAAAAGGTTCATCTCCTCGAGAAACTCGATCAGATCCGTGTTCTCCTGAAATGGCACCGGCAAATAATGCGCTCCCCAAGGATATCCGACCGGTTCGCCTTTTCCACTGACCGCCGTACCGCCGACGTTTTTTTCGAGCTCAAGCAGAACAAAGTCGTTGAGCTTTTCTCTTTTAAGCTTCCACGCGGCGGTCAAACCAGCAATACCGCCGCCTATGATCGCTACTTTTTTGCTTTCCCAATTGCTTGGCGGAACTTCAAAAGATCGGTTTTCACGCACGATATGGCCCAAGCTGGACGACTGTCCAACGATCTCGCCAACCGGAAACGACGGCGACTCGCCCGAGTTGCAGGCCGTCATTGCGAACGGTGCCCCGAGAAATATGGTGAGTAGTTCTCGCCGTGTCAGTTTCACTGCTCGAATCTCCGCCACTCCGTCTCGTAATATCGGACGAGGGCCTGATTATCCAGACGATTGATCTCCAATTCTTCGGATGGTCGGGAGGTATCGGTCGGAAACTCAAACATTGAGGCAAATGCGTTGTCGTTTAAAAAGTGGAGTTCGATACCCGCTACGGGTTTGAGCGGTGTCTCAAATGGTTCAAGTTTAGCGAGGGCATACCCCCAGACACCGAAACTCGGAACAGTTGTTTGGTAGGGCTTAACCGTAAAACCGACTGATTCGAGAGTTTTTACGATGCACCAAAATGACTTACGCGCGATCAGCGGCGATGTAGTCTGAACGACGACGGAGGTGTCGGGTTTGATCTTCGATTTGAGGAGATTGTAAAAACGCGTGCTATACAGCTTGCCGAGGGCGAAGTTATTAGGGTCGGGAAAATCGATCACAACAACATCAAATGGCTCGAGCTGGGTGTCCATCCAGACGAACGCATCGGCATTCGTCACGTGCACCCGCGGGTCGTCGAACGAGTGTTTGTTCAGGTCACCGAGAGCGGGAACGCTATACGAAACGCGTGTCATTTCCGGATCGAGGTCGACCAACTGAATGTATTCGACGGAGGGATATTTTAGTATTTCGCGCAGAGCCAGTCCGTCGCCACCGCCGAGAACCAAGATCCGCTTCGGGTTACCCGCAGCCGAAGCAAATGCGGGATGAACGAGAGCCTCGTGATAACGGTATTCGTCGAAGGAGTTAAATTGAAGATTCCCGTTAAGAAAAAGCGCGTATCCGGTTTTCCCTTTGGTTACAATGATTCGTTGATACGATGAACTTTTCGCGTAGATGATGTTGTCGACAAACAATGCATCTTCGGCCATCGTTGTAAGTTTATCGGCCTTGATAAACGCGATGGCGAGCAGTGTGAGAATTACGAATCCCTTGATCCGCATCAGCGTCACATTCTTTTTTATCAGAGGAAAAAGAAGCCAGGTGCCCCAAATACCGACGATCGCGTTGAACATCCCAAAAAGCAGGGACGTTCTGTTGAGACCAAGTTTCGGAACCAAAAATATAGGGAACAGTAGCGACGCGGCAAGAGCTCCGATATAGTCGAACGCGAGGACGCGCGAAACCAGATCCTTAAAATCCATCTCGTCCTGCAGGATGCGCATCAGCAACGGTATTTCGAGCCCGACGAGTGCCCCGATGATAAATACCGTCCCGTAGAGTACGACGCTAAAGTACGAAAGATGGGCGAAGGTTAGAAAAAGTAGTGGTGCTGAGAATCCACCGATCACCGCAACGGCGAGTTCGATCTCGACAAATTTTTCGGCAACGTGTTTCTCAATGAAACGCGACAGCCACGACCCGACGCCCATCGCGAACAGATAGATGCCAATTATGATTGAAAATTGCGTGATCGAATCGCCGAGGACGTAACTAGATAGAGTTCCTGCCAGCAACTCGTAGATCAGCCCGCAAGTGGCGATGACAAAGACGTTGAGAAATAGTAGCGGAGCGCGTTTCATAAACGGAAAGGGTCAACGGACAAAGAGAAATGAAAGCAATATCCGTCATTATCCAATTTTCATCTTCCGTTTTTGGTGGATCAATTACCTTGGATAGCGGCCGAAATTATCATAGCAACTCCAATTATAATGGCACCAATGATAATCGCAAGGCTCGTGTTATGGTCTTCCTCGATCTCCTTTTTGACCGAAAACGGTGCGACCAATACAACAATGAGGAATGCGAGGGCAAAGACAACTAAGCCGATCGCGACAAAGATGACGGTGGTCGCTAGAACCGGCAAAAGTTCTTCAAGTTTGACTATGAGGCCCAACGTCGGGGCGATTGCTGCAAGACTTAACATTATTTTCCTCCACGAAATCCTGAATAAATAAACGGCACTCCCAAACGCGATTTACTGCCTGAATTAGCTAATTCCCACCCGAACCATGCGGCGGACGAATACGCCAGCAAAACTCCGACGCCGAGCACCATGTAAAACTTTTTTAACATAAAACCTCGTTAGCCTTCACAATCCATTTGAAGTCTGGGAATGCTGCTAGCTGACTATTCATCGTCGTCGGAGCCTGTCGAACTAGTGCTGAACATACTATCTTTCCAACGGCTGGATTCGAATGAGAATTTTCTGAGCAAGCCAAGCACGGGCACGATCAACAGGACGATCAACGCACAGATGAAATTTACACCGCGATTTACATTCTGCTCGACCTTGATAGTTACCGGCATCGCGGTCTGCCAGTTTTGCCATGTTCCCTCGACCCGTAATTTGTATCGTCCGCCGCCGGGCGATGATATCGTAGCATCGGTCGACTTCGAACCCTCCGTCCACGCTCCGTCGCTGTCACTGCCGGTATAGTACTCGACGGGAGCATTTACTTCTTCTGTTACCTCGTCCGTTACATCATTTACCAGATCGATATCGAGATCGGCCCACGAATTATTGACCTGTGCGCCGGCAGTGATCCGCACGTTGCTGTTCGCCTTGATCTCGAATGGTTGACTGAATGCGGCCTGAGCCGTGGTCGCGTTCGGCATCGCGGGCAATGAAACAGACTCATTCAAAACCGTCTTCGTAATTCCGGCGATCGGGATCATGAAAATTGCGACAACAAACAGAGCGAATAACGGCAGTAATCCCCAGGTGTAATAAAAGCGTCCCGTAAATGGCTGATTGGGACCGACTCCCCACGGTTTCGGAAGATCAGAAACGCCGAATGCCTTCTCAAACTCGTCATTTGTCAGGTATGTGCCGACCGACCAGTTGATCTCGTTTTGCGAGATCTCTTGCGACAGCATCAGCGGAGCGGCAACAAAATCAACCGTGCGTACCGTTTCGCCCTGCTCGACACGCCAGTAAAATTCGCCTTTGACATACTCGACGGTTGCCGGTGCGTCCTGAAAGATCTTAAAGGTCGATCCATTGTAACTGATCGTTGCTCCCGACCCGATCACACTGGATTGCTCGACATCCGCCGTATTCACAGGTTCGACGAAATTCCAGTGGTTGTCCGAATGGACGAGCCATCGGAAACCTACCATCGGATTATAGAGCAAGTATTCGTGCCAAAAATACTTGATAGCATCGACCGTCACACTTCTAACCACAGCTCCGATTATCTTGAACTTTGGACCGCCGTTGAAACTGCCCTCGGCACCGATAGGGGCAACGAATGCCGGCTGATCTGGAGGAGGCTTCAAGGCTTTGAGAAAGCTAAGATTGCCTTGATTGACGTCCAAAAGTGAATCGCAGTTCGGGCACGTAACGCGTTCCGCCTTGTCCGGTGCTATCAATGCCAGCGGACCGCCGCAGTTCGGACAACCCATTCCGGCGGCGGCGACACTGCGTGCCTCGCGTTCGAACGGTTTTGCATCGCCGAGGCCAATATCAGCCAAAGTTACCTGGTTCCCAACAAAGACCCACGGCGGCTCCATGCTGTAATCGATCGTCGCGAATGCGTCGTTTTTTCCAGCCAGATCGGCGTACGCGAATTGCTCGCCCGGCGTCAATTTGTATGGGATCTCACCGTCGGCCGCAACGGAGGTTCCCCGGCCGCGTTCCTGCACCATCAGCGGTGACGGAGACGGGATCTCGGATAAGGTCTGGCCGAGTTGTAAGCCGTCGAAGCTAGGCAACACGACGCCAGCCGGCAGCGGCTGATAAAACGTCAGATAGAAACGTCCTTGAGCCTCAGCCAGCCAACCGACCCATCCGTTCGAAAAGGTCGCGTACCACTCGTCCCACGTTCCGCCTAATTCGTGCCGAAGCTGGGCCCGTCCGGTTAATTCGAATCGAGCGTCTTTATATGTTCCCTTGAGCCCGAGTTTTAGCGGAGACCCTGACTCAGCGATCTCCGAGACCTTTCCGAGGTCTTCGAGAGAGCGGTCGGTGCGGGCGATCGCACTGCGGCAAAACGGACAGACAATTACGATCGTCGAACCCGAAGTAAACTCAAGCGGTCCTGCACAAGACGGACAATTTGCTTTCAAAATACTCATTGTCCCTCTCCGGCGGTCGAAAATTGTGGTGCGGAAATGTCAGTGCTCGGATCTCCGCGTTCTATTTTTGTTACAACTACGCTGGTTGCTCCGATAGCAGTTTTTAATTGATCTTCCCAATTCCACTCAGGCCTTGTTCGGCAGCAGTAAAGATTGAATGTGGCGGTACCGTATTCCGGATAGGTGTGACAGGTAAGGTGCGATTCTGTTAACGCGATCATGCCCGTGATGCCGCCTTCGCCGGGAAAGGTGTGCCAAATAGAACCGATCGATCGAAGTCCGAGATCGGTCATGACGTTCGAAAAGACCGAGCGAATCAGTTCCTCGTCGCGCAGAGATCCCGGGGCACAGCCCGCCGCCTCGATCAGCCATTCGGTTCCAACTATCATCGTCGATCTAAAAGTGTTACGACCAGGAAATGCAAAATGTTCTGAACCACTCACGTGGCATCTGCGTTATATTTAACGAACTATGTCGAACAAAACTATAGCTAAATATTGCGCATTTGTCATATGTTTCACACCTGCTTTACTTATTTTTTCGGCATGTTCGATTAAGCGCTCTGACACCTCAACCTCAGGATCACAACGCTATTCTCCGCCGGTAATAACAGGCAATCTCTCAAACCCGGAGATCACCGAAAGCAGCGGCCTCGCAGCGTCGAAGTGCCAGCCGAATGTTTACTGGACGCATAATGATTCGGGTGATGATGCGTTTATTTATGCGATCAATAGATCGGGCGGGAGGCTCGGTACATGGCGGGTGATCGGTGCGTCAAACGTAGATTGGGAGGATATAGCCCTATTCAAAGACAGTCAGGGCAACTGCACGATCTATATCGCGGAAATTGGCGATAACTCAAATAAGCGTAGTGAGCATATTATCTATCGTCTCTCGGAACCAACGGTGACCCCTGCCGATGCCGACTCGTCCAGACAGCAGCCACGCGAAACCGGGCGGGCGCAGGAGGTCAGGTTCAGCTATCCGGATTCGAACCCGAATGCCGAAACACTTCTAGTCGAGCCGAAGACGGCGAACATTTACGTTGTAACAAAACGGCTCACCGGACCCGCCGGCGTCTATCGGATCAGATCGGAGTATGGAACAGATCAGGTCGTAAAGGCGGAAAAGATCGCTGACATCTCACTGCCGGCAATACCAAACGGTCTTGTTACCGGCGGAGCTGTTTCGCCCGATGGGCGAAGCGTCGTCATCTGCGACTATAGTCGTGCGTACGAACTTACACTACCGGATAACTCAAAGAATTTTGATGACATCTGGGAACAGCAACCGGAGACGATCGATGTCGGAAAACGGAAGATCGGAGAGGCGGTCACCTACACACCCGATGGGTTGTCACTCATTTTGACCAGCGAAGGCGACGAAACCCCGGTGATCGAGGTCAAGCGAAAACCCGTGCAACAAGATCGGCAATGAATCGCCCTAAAAAAAGTCTACTTTTTGCACTGGACGAAAAAAAGGTTGGACGCCGCCAGATAGACGAGGTCCAACCTTTCTCTCAACTGAGCTTCAAATAGAAGAATTACTGGGTGATGGTGAATTTACCTTTGTTTTCGATCACCTGGCCGCCGACGCGGTCCTTGATGAGGACCTTTATGTCGTAGTCACCTACAGGGACTGAGGTCGTCGGCAAGAGTCTCGCGAGCGTCAATCGCTGGCCCGAATCGCTCAAACCGCTCCAGTCCTCAGTCTGACGCAGGATCTCTTTGCCGCCTTTCGACAGAACGTATTCAACATCAACAGCCGGACGAAGCGTCGTTTGATCGATCTCGGCGTTATAGACCTGAAGGTAAATACCGACCTCTTGGCCTTGCTTGTACGTACCGCCAAGATTCGGAATCACCTTCGCACCGCCGATAACGAACATCTGTCCGATGTCGCGTTCATTGGTCGTGCGTAGTTTCGAAGTAAGTACGAGCGAGGAGGTCGACAGCTTTTTCTCGTCGTACCTTGGGACCGTGAAGCCAAGATTCACAATTCCCTTGTTACCCGAGCTTACATCTCTAACGACCACATCAACCTTGTATGTTCCGGGAGTAAGTGCGATCGCTTTCTGATAGACCGACTGGCGATCACGAGCCTCTGAGAGTTCCTCTGCAGTCGCATTTGTTGTGACCGAATCCTCAAAAATGCCAGACCGCTTGCCTGAAACGGCAGTGACGCGACCAAAAATGTTCATCCGAGCGGTTTTGAGTCCGCCCAGTTCATCGAAAGTTAACTCTTTGTTGTTGGTCTGGACTGTAAATGTCGTGATTACCCGGTCGTCTGACTGACGGAAATAGTCGATCCGCAGGTCGAAACCAAGTGGATTGTTATCGATCACAGGCGAGTCTGTTATCACACTCTGCAAGTCGCCAAATTTAACTGCAGGTGGTCGCTGAAGATTGGCGAGAACCTCAAGTTTGCGAAAGGGGGAATCTTGCTCCCGTTGGAAATTGTTACCGCTGCCGTTTCCACCGCCGGTAATTCGGTCGCCCTTGTCCGAGCGGCCTAGTTGCTCATTGGTCGTCAAACCTGCACCCGGAACGTTCGCCAAGGCATCTTTCTCATTAGCGTTTCTGGCTAACCGATATTCACCGGTTCCGGTTGGATCGACGAACTCGATCTCAAGTCCGTCTCCTACATTATCCAAGTGCCGGTAGAACCATATCTCAAATGGGTAAGTCGTCGTCGAGCCGCCGCCCTCGTAGCTCGGCCGATCATATGATCCGCCCGATGGATGTGATTCGATCGAGTCAGGTTTGCCCCACGCAATATATGTACGGCCTCGATCGGTTTTCCATCCCGGAATTCCCGATGCGTAGTTCTGGTTCGCATATGCGATGCGTTCGTAGTATTCCTCGCGGTATTCATTCTCCTCGGTGTCGGGATTTGGATCACGGCGTCGCCAAAAGTTTTCGATGAAGTTTTCACGTTCTTCGTCCGTCTGGAGAGCAGCGAAGGCACGTTTCTCTTCTTTCGTGATGATGTATGCAACGTCGTTATTGATCCACTTTTTATAAGCCTCTTTTAATTCCGGCTTAACATTGCGAGCTTTGTCAGCAACGTCCTGACTGGGTTTGTCTTTGTCGCCCTTGGGTGGCTGACCAAAAACACCGATCGCTCCAATCGCAACGACCAAAATCATCAACCCAAATTTTTGCAGATTTTTAACTCTCGACATACCTTAAAACTCCCGACCCTATCGAATTACTTCTCACCTTTTATTTTACTCAGTTACCCTTAATGTTTCAAGATGCAAAAAGGCGCCTATTTGGTTGCTTTGAGCCGCGTGAAAGTTCTACGCATCAGCCTCAGCCCTGCGTTTCTTTCCAAAAAACCAGGCGATGAATATCGAGATAACGTAGAGACCCATCATCGGAGTCGCGAAGAGCATCATATTCGGAATATCGCCCGTCGGCGAAACTACCGCGGCAACCACAAGGATAACGACCAGCGCCATCTTCCATATTCTGACTAAAAGTCCTGCCGAAATAATTCCTATTCGGGCCAGAACGTAGGTAATGGCGGGCATCTGGAAAATAACGCCCATCGCCAAAATAATAACCGTAATGAAGTCAAAATAATCGCTTGCACGCAGTAAAAGCCGAAAATCTTCGCCGAGACCCAACAAATAGGTCAGTGCAGGCGGGAACAATATGTAATACGCAAACGCTGCCCCAACAACGAACGACACGGTTGAGAGACCAATGAATGGAGTTACGTAGGACCGTTCGTGCTTGTAGAGTGCCGGTGAAATAAAACCCCAGATCTGCAGCAAGAGAAATGGAACCGATAACGCGATCGCCGAATATAGAGAAACCGTCACATACAATGTGAATGATTCCGGAGCCGTGGTGACGATCAGGCGTTCGTCCGCCGTCGATTCTGCAATGGCTCCGACAGCGAGGTCCGCAGGCAACCTGACACCGGCTGGGATCACGCCATTCGTTGTGACGATCGATTCATTTGTAAAGAGTCCGGGCGTATTCTCGGAATCCGTGCCGACCACAGCCTGAACCGAGGTTCCGGGCGCGATCACGCTTACTCCCAGCTTTGTCGCACGGTCAAAAACGTACAGTCCTTTATCGCCTACCTTCAGACTCGAAAGCGGCAGGATCTTTTCATCACCCGTCAATCCTTTGACCGGCAGATCGCGGCGTTCGGCTTCTGAGAGTGCTTTTCGGATCGGGACGGAGAGAAAGTTAAATATCTGGCCGGAGAAGTAAAAACAAAAAACAAAGGCCACAACTACAATGATGACTGAATTTACGAGCCTTTTGCGCAGTTCATCCAGATGGTCGAGAAACGACATCTGCACGCCCGCCTCAGGCTCTTCTATTATCTCACTGTCGCTCATCGCGGTTTATAGCCAGTTCTTTTTGTCTTTCAGTTCATCCGCCGGCTCATTTAACTGCGGCTCAGACGTATCCATCGTAGTCGTTTCGGGTTCCGAATTCCTGCTAGGCGCAAGAGGATTGTTGAAATTGATTGGATCGATCTCCCGTATTGCCGGGGCAGTAGCGCTTTCGGTTGTCTCTATCTCGGCAGGCGGCGTGACCCGCGATATTGGCGTGGCTTGTAAATCATTTAGATTCAACGATTTAACCTCCTCGTCGAAATTTACCTCGCGCTCCCAGGTCTCTTTGAATTCACTTGTCGTATTCCTAAAATCGGCCATTATCTTGCCAATTTTCTTTGCCATTTCCGGTAGTTTGCGCGGCCCGAGGAACATCAACGCGACGACGCCGATCAGAAAAAGTTCCGAAGTGCCTATGGATTCGAAAATGAATAAATACAACTGATACACCTCGCCTCGACTCTACCGCCAATTCTATCTAAATATAACTCTTTCTATGGCGTCATTAGTAATTGAAAAACACGGTCGAGATCATCGCTGCCGTAATATTCGATCTGAATCTTTCCGCCCGTTCCCTTCGTGCTCGGTAAGATCTTAACGTTGGTGCTGAGTTTACGCATCAACTTAGTCTCAGCAGCCTTCATGTTTGGATCTGCGGATCGGGTAACTGCTTTAGATTCAATAGGTTGCGGTTCTTCTCCCGTATGCCGCTTGATCGCATTCTCGGTAGCACGAACCGACAAACCCTTTTCAATCGCCTCCAAGGCGACGGCCTTTTGAACAGATTGATCATGGCTCATCAGGATCGCCCGGCCATGACTAAGCGATAATTTCCCTTCGCTTATAAAGTGCTGAATATCGGCCGGTAACTGCAAAAGACGCATTGTGGTCGCGATCAAGGTTCGCTCTTTGCCGACTCGAGCCGCCACCTGCTCCTGGGTTAGTCCGATCTGCTCCATTAGCTTGAAATAGGCATTCGCTTCTTCGATCGGGTTCAGCTCACGTCGCTGTATATTCTCGATGAGAGCGATCTCAAGAAGTTTGTCGTCGGGAACGTCCTTAACAACTACGGGCACTCGCCGCAATTCAGCTCGCTGCGCCGCTCGCCAGCGTCTTTCCCCGGCTACGATCTGATATCGCTTTCCCTGTTTGCGAACAACTATCGGTTGAACAATGCCATTCACGCGGATAGAGGCAGCCAGTTCATTGAGGTGCTCGTCTTCAAACCGTGTGCGGGGTTGTAATGGATTGGGTTCGATCAGATCGATGTCGATTTCGCTCGCCGAGGGCTCTATCGTGTCGATTCTTTCTTCACCGATCAAAGCACTTAGCCCGCGACCAAGAGATTGTCTAGCCATGACTTAATATTTCCTTCCCAAGATTGATATAACTCTCTGCACCCTTTGAACGGCTATCATATAGCATGATCGGCTTACCAAAACTCGGCGCCTCAGCTAAACGAACATTCCTTGGTATTACTGTTTTCAGCACTTGCGAACCGTAAAAATCCCTTAGATCTTTGACGACTGCTGATGATAGATTCGTCGTCGCATCATACATCGTTAAAAGCAGGCCTTCGATCGCCAGATTTGGATTCAGCTCACGTCTCAGCCGGGCCAGCGTGTCGAAAAGTTCCGTCACACCCTCAAGCGCGTAGTATTCACACTGGATCGGGACCAGAAGTGAATCCGCCGCTGTCAATCCGTTAATAGTTAGAATACCAAGCGATGGCGGACAATCGATGATGATGTAATGAAAATAGTCCCTGACACCCGCTAGTATCTTCTTCAGAGCGAAACTACGATCGGCCGAATCAACAAGTTCGATCTCGGCACCTGCAAGATTCTTGTCCGATGGCAAAACCCACAGGAACGGGATATCGGTCGGTAATACCATTTCCCTCACCGGATCTCCTGAGATCAATGCGTTGTAAAGTGTCTTTCGATTATTTTCGCGAGGAATCCCGGCGCCGGACGTAGCATTTGCCTGCGGATCAGCATCTACGAGTAATACTTTTTTCTCCTGAAGCGCCAGTGCTGCCGCGAGGTTTACGGCGGTCGTAGTTTTACCAACGCCGCCCTTTTGATTTGCTACTGCTATTATCTTTCCCATGTTGCGAACGGTAGAAAGCGAACTGTGAACTTAACATAATTCGAGATCGAATTCGAACCCGATGATTGTGGTACGTACCACATTTAATTCTGTTTGATTATTTGTGGTACGTACCACAATCACGGGAACACTACGACGTAAGTCCCTGATCTTTTGGTTTTTGTGCCGACAAGTGGACTAAAACGGTAGAGATCGCCGACGGTGTTAAGCCGGCTATCGTTCGGACCTGTCCAAAATTTCGAGGCTGCGCTCTTTCCAACCGTTCAACCATTTCATTAGAAAGCCCGCTGATGAGGTTAAATTTATAACTATCGGGAACTTTCAACGCATCGTGATGATTGACTCGTTCCGTCGCGACCTTTTGCTTGGCAATGTAACCACTGTACATAGAATCTGCCAGAGCGGTTTCGAGCTCACCGAAACGAATGTCCGAACGGATATCTTGTGGCAACAGTCTTTGAATAAGTTCAGCCGTCACGCCCTGTCGCATCGAAAGCTGTGAAATAGAGATCGAATCTCCCAGATCGACGCCCAAAAGCTGCGAAACAGCGGAATATTCAACGGAAGAACGTTTGAGCCTAGTGATATCTAAGCTATTTCGCAACGATGCCAACCGATCCCGCTTTTGATTGAACCGCTCCCAATCTGTATCTCCTACGAGCCCCGTTTCCCGGCCTTTCGGCGACAAACGCTGATCAGCATTATCGTGTCTGAGCGTCAGGCGTGCTTCTGCTCGGGAAGTGAACAGTCGATAAGGCTCATCGACTCCGTGACGGATCAGATCATCCGCCAGAACACCAATGTAAGCCTCATCTCGTTGCAAAACAAATGGTTTACGGCCTTGTGTTGAAAATGCGGCGTTAATACCTGCTAACAATCCCTGACACGCCGCTTCCTCATATCCGGTCGTCCCATTGATCTGCCCGGCAAAGAACAACCCGTTCATACGCGTCGATTCCATTGTTGCCCGCATCTCCCGCGGATCGACGAAATCATATTCGATCGCGTAACCGGGACGAATGATCTCGACCTTTTCAAATCCGTCGATCATCCGTAAGAGTTCGAGTTGCAGATCGGACGGCAGAGAAGTCGAAAACCCATTAAGATAGACCTCATTCGTTTTGAGCCCCTCCGGTTCGAGGAATAGTTGATGACGATCTTTATCGCCAAACTTGACCACCTTGTCCTCGATCGACGGACAATATCGCGGCCCGACACCTTGGATCTTACCGGAATAAAGTGGTGAGCGATGCAGGTTGCCGCGGATAGCGTCGTGGACGCGGTTGCTAGTATAACCAATGTAGCACTGGATCTGATCCTGCTCGATCTTCTCCGTCGAGAACGAAAACGCGACGGGCTTGTCGTCCGGCGGTTGAGCCTCAAATGCGTCCCAGTCAATGGTGCGGCCATCGATCCGCGGCGGAGTTCCGGTTTTCAGCCGGCCCACCGGGAAACCGAAACGCTTCAGGCTCTCAGCGAGCTCGATAGATGCTGGCTCTCCTGCTCTTCCGGCGGAGAACGTCTTCTCACCTGTATGGATGGTTCCATTCAGAAAGGTTCCCGTGGCGACGATAACGACCTTGGCCGCAAATCGACGGGAATCCTGCATCTCAATTCCAATAACCTTATTGTTTTCAACAATTAGATCAACTACTAAACCTTGTCGCAAACTCAAATTCGGCGTCGATTCGAGCACTCGCCGCATTTCGATCCTGTAAAGACTACGGTCGGCCTGCGCCCGGGGCGATTGCACCGCCGGACCACGCGATCGATTCAAAAGGCGAAACTGAATGCCGGTACGGTCGATCACCCGGCCCATTATCCCGCCAAGTGCATCTATCTCGCGCACCACGTGTCCCTTGGCGATCCCTCCGACGGCTGGGTTACAAGACATCTGCCCAATAAGATCAAGATTGATCGTCACGAGCGCAGTATCAGCCCCAATGCGAGCAGAGGCCGATGCGGCCTCGCACCCGGCGTGACCCGCCCCTATCACGATCACATCAAAAGTCTCATCAAACATAAATCTTACCTTCTACGGCCCCGTCGTCGCCGAAACACCAAAAGACTAAACGTATCAATCCGAAAACCCTTCGTCAATACTGTTTGTTCTCAGCGGCGTGAAACGGACCAAACTAAACGACGGCCAATTCTCTCAGGGTGATGGTCGCGTTTGCAGTATCCAACTCCACCTCGGCACCAACCGGCAACGTGCATTGGTCCCGTATGTGGCCGATCGACAGTCCCGATATGACCGGAATTCCAAGATCTCCTAACCTCTCTTTAAGCACATTTAGGGTCGATGCTGTCTGAGCGTCCGTGGCCGCCTGAGCATTCGAAAAAAGTCCTAACGCCACACCGGCAAGGGATCGCAGGTCACAACTCTGCCGAAGTTGTGTCAGCAAGCGGTCGACCTTGTACGGTGGTTCATTGACGTCCTCCGCGAAAAGTATCGCTCCTTTCAGACCATTAATTGCGTACGGCGTTCCGGCGAGTGCCGCTATCAAACTAAGATTACCGCCGATAAGCCGCCCGCGGGCTCGGCCAGGAGTGATCACTGTTGGCTTAAATAGGGCTGAGGCCTGGGCGAGATTGTATTCGGACGGCTGGATCTTGTGGTTTGTAATTGGTGTCATCACTGTGTTTACAAGATTCGTCTTTGTATATTGAGACAGTTCCGACGAAGCGACCGGACCGTGAAACGTAATCAGTCCCGTTCGCTGAGCGATCGCGATATGCAAAGCTGTAATATCCGAATATCCAACGAAAACCTTTGGGTTCTTTCTAATCATCGGATAATCGATATCAGCCAATAACCTCGTTGCACCACTTCCGCCACGAACACACCAGATCCCATCGATCTCGGCGTCTCCAAACGCCCAGTGAAGGTCATGCAGCCTTTCTTGATCTGTCCCGGAGAGAAAATCCCGACTTCCACGAGCAAATTTACCGATCTTTGCCTTTAAGCCGAGCGCTTCAACGTTCGCGACGGCCCGATCAAAGACATCTGAGGAAGCCGAACTTGAAGGCGCGATAATGGCGACGGTGTCCCCGACGCGTAAACGCCTTGGCTTTAGAACTCTCGGATGAACGGACCTTACCATGGGCGCACCTCCATAATTCGTCCCTCCGACCAATGGAAGCAGTGCTGCAGCTTTCAGCATGTCTCGTCTATCCATCACTATTTTCCTATGCAAAATGTTGCAAATATTCTAGTTAACATATCTTCGGTGGTAGTCTCGCCGGTAATATCGCCCAAATAACGAAGAGCGTTGTGAAGTCCGACGAGGATGATCTCTTCACTTATCTTTTGACCCATCTGCTCCAGCGAAAGGTCAATTTCAATTTTTGACCGAACAAGCAGATCATGATGGCGAGCGTCGGTGACCAAAAATCCCGATGTAGATACATCTTCTGGGCTGAATGGACGAACAATATTCGTTCGAAGTTCCTCCAAACCATCGCCTGTTTTCGCAGAAACCGGAGTTATCTTTCCTCGAAGGTATGCGAGGCTCGAATTTTCACCCGCAATAATATGATCGACATCCGTTGAAGGCACCTTGTCGATCTTATTAAGGGCGACGATGTAATTAGAGTCTTTTACACTCGCGAGAATTTCACGGTCCTCAACTGAGATCTGCTCACTCGAATCCAGCATTACGATCACGATATCGGCGTCGGCCATTGCTGCTTTTGACCGTTCGACGCCAATACTCTCGACCATATCGCTTGTCTCGCGAAGACCGGCGGTATCAATCAGCGAAATAGGGACATCGCCGATCGTGAATCGTTCGTGGATCTGATCACGCGTGGTCCCGGCGATCTCGGTCACGATGGCCCGGTCAATTCCCAATAAAGCATTGAAAAGACTTGATTTACCGACATTTGGCCGCCCAACAAGCGCTACTCTTAGACCTTCCCGGATTAAACGTCCCGCATTATAGGTTTCGATCAATTTTCCGATCCCAAGTAATATATCGTTGAGCTTGGTCTTTACCGCGTCCGATTGGATTTCAGGTAGGTCGTCCTCGACAAACTCGAGCGCCGATTCGAGGATAACTATCACGTTCAGCAGAGCGTCTTTGATCGGCTGGAGCTGATTTGAGAATTCACCGCGAAGTTGACGCACCGCTTGCCGGGCGTATGCGGCAGACTGTGCGTCGATCAGGTCACGGACGGCTTCGGCTTCAGCCAAATTCATCCGGCCATTAGACAGGGCTCGCAATGTAAACTCCCCCGCCCCGGCCATACGTGCATTCGCCACCAAACAAATATCGATCACCTGACGCAGCAAAATAGGCGAACCGTGACAACCGATCTCGATCACATCTTCGCCGGTGAATGAATGTGGGCCTTTGAAATAGGTCACGATAGCCTCGTCGATCACCTCACCGTCAGCGGGATCATAGAGCTGTTTGAGATGGGCAGTTCGAGGTGTGGGATCGAAATTTTTATCGGCAACAAGTTCGCGTGCGATCTCAAGCGATATCTCGCCGCTCAATCGGATCACACCGATGCCGCTACGGCCAGTCGGCGTTGCTAGTGCGACGATCGTGTTCACCATATAATGTTACTCACCACATGAAAGGCCTTCGAAGTGTGCGATAGCATCACTCCGTTTTTCGCCTTTTCAAGGTGTGCGTGCTCGGACGTGTGCTTTCTGAGTTATTGCAGGCGAATCTGCAAACGGCGTTCACGGCCGTCGCCAACGGATTCGGTGAGAAGGTCGTCTTCCTTTTGAAGAGAGGTGTGAATCACCCGGCGTTCCGTCGAATTGAGGACGCCAAAGGTAAACGGTCTACCATTCTTACGAACCTGCTCAGCCGCAAACCTGGCCATTGCGTGCAGTTCCGATTTACGGGTCTGCCTGAAGCCTTCGGCATCGACCACAATGCGGTGTTCACGATCAAGGTCCCGACCAAATGCCTGAAACAAGATGGTCTCAAAGGCATCCAGCAACTCGCCATTCTCGGCGAGCGCCAGGTGCGAGTCTTCGCCGCTTAGGTTGAGTAAACAACCCTGGTCCGTCCACTCACTTGAAACGGTCATGTCGAATTTCAGATCCGAAACAAGCCCGGACAGAAACTCTCTTGCATTTTCACAGGTTTGATTCATAGATCACGCAAAGGCAGGACCACCTGCGGCTACTTCGTCACTCACATTACGTTCCCGCTCGCCAACTAAGCCGTACCAAATTTTGGCTTTACCTGTTTCGCGTTGGCAGGTATCGAACTCACGATCTCCATTCCCGGAGGTGTGTTCGGCTTGTTCATCCGGTT